>JBBSOP010000254.1:0-7269 GCA_038259655.1 Chroococcales cyanobacterium | reverse complement strand
TAATCCTTTGGAGGCGCTTAGTCTGATTTTTCGACTCCAACCAGATCTAATTTTATGCGACATTTCCATGCCGGAATTAGATGGTTACGAGATTTGTGCCATGCTGCGACAATCCACAGCATTTCGGCTCATACCGATTATCATGCTGACTGGTAAAGATGGATTTACTGATCGAGTCAGAGCTAGTATGGTCGGGGCAACAGATTATTTAACCAAGCCGTTTGGCGACATTGAGTTACTCATGCTCATAGAAAAATATGTAGACCTACAAACTTGTGTAAGAACCGAGACAAGATATAAGACTTGTTGATTCTACAAAAGATAGAGTAAAAGATGTTATCACAGAGTCAGCCAACTCCAGGACAACTTTACTATCTAGTCAATTAGTGAATCAATAGACTTAATTTATACACTAAATATTTACAGGGAGAGCAGGGAATGTTCCAAAAAGGAACGTCTACATCAGGAGGTAGATAGCTATTTATGAGTACAGTTCTGATCGTGGAAGACAGTATCGCTCAAAGGGAGATGATTACAGACCTCCTCAAAGCAACTGGCTTAACAGTTACCCATGCCAGTGACGGAGTAGAGGCATTGGAAGCAATTCAAACCACACCTCCTGACTTAGTGGTCTTGGATATTGTCATGCCCCGCATGAACGGTTACGAAGTCTGCCGTCGATTAAAGTCCGACCCCAAAACCCAAAATGTGCCTGTAGTGATGTGTTCTTCTAAAGGTGAAGAATTTGATCGCTATTGGGGTATGAAGCAAGGTGCGGATGCCTATATAGCTAAACCGTTTCAACCAACTGAGTTGGTAGGAACAGTCAAACAACTGCTGCGAGGATAAGGATGAAAACAATATGGGCAAGTTACCGGACTTTTTAAGTGGTAATGGTCAAGACCACTTCCGTCCTGAATTACAAGTAGAAAGTCCTGAAGGTGAGTTACATTTGCGGTTTTACATTCCCTCGCATCAGGAGTTTGCACTACCAGCAACTGGTATCCGAGAAGTTATGGAACTAAGTCCTGACAGAATCACCCCGATTCCTAATGCTTCTCCTTTACTTTTGGGTACTCTAAATTTACGAGGTCGAGTAATTTGGGTGGCTGATTTGGGTCAATTTCTTGGTGAAGCAACTCCGTTAAACACAGATAGAGCTGAAATTCCGGTGATTGCTATTGAAGAACAAGACACAATCGTCGGTTTAGCGGTAGACGAAGTAGGTGGTATGGACTGGCTGGATGTCCAGCATTTGATGCCACCAACTAATTTACCCGATACTATGGCTCCATTTTTACGTGGGGAGTGGTTAAGAGGTGCTAAAAATAATCAGTGTCTAAGACTGCTCGATCAAATGGCAATTTTACGGAGTGCAAGATGGGCAGGATGAAATTGGGAGAGAGGAAATGGCAGCAAGTATAGATGATTACCTCGAAACATATAAACAGGCTTGTACAGCCTACGCGCAACAGAAATATGAAGTTGCAGCTAATTTAGTTGATCAGGTGGTGCAAAATATCCCAGATGACCCCAACTGTCATTTGTTGCGAGGTCATATCTACTACGTTTTGCAGCAATATGATGTGGCACAAGAAGATTATCAAAAAGTGTTGCAATTGACTGACGATCAAGAAATCATTGGTTTTGCCAAGAATGGTCTAGAAAGCATCAGTCAATGCCAACAACCATTTGAGGGACAGTTTTCTACTGAGGATAATAGCGAACAAAAGCCAATAAATTTCCTAGAAATGTCCGATAATCTGGAATCTGACGAACCAGAATTACAAGAGTTGGGGATGTTTGCGGGCTTAGATAGCAATAACAGTTTTGATTTGAATTGCTTTGATCAAGAACAAGAAACTGTAGATTTAGAAGAACTATCTTCAAGTAGTCCATTTGATATTCCTACAGACAGTATTTCATTTAATACAACTTCAGATTCCTCAGTACCTTTGAGTGATGACCCTTTTGCCTTAAATCAAAATTTAGATGAGCCAGAGTCAAACGCCAATATTTGGGAAAAGCAATCAGACTTGGAGTTACCAGTTTTCTGGCAGGAAGATAGTTCAGAAGAAAGTCTTGACGAGCCAAAGGTTAATAGTAATTTCTTAGATAGTGATACAAATTCTGCTAGTGAAGATTATCCTAATAACGATAGTAATGATTCACCGTTTGTAGAATTTAACTCATCCTCAAGCAACAGCTTGGAAAATACTTTTGAAGTCTTGGTAGAAGCAGAAAATTACCAAAATTCAAGTATTCCAGGTTTGGACTTGCCAATAGAAGATAGCCTAGAGGGTGAAACCTTACTGATGGGCAAAGCAGAACCAGATGATGGTTCTACACAAAAAGATAGTAGCCAAGAGAATTTAGCAAAATCAGAATCAGGTAATTGGTTACAGCAACCGCAAGCACAGGAAAAATTTCCAGAAACACTTTCATCTTTGAACGGAAATTTTGCTTCGCAGAATCAACACCAACTTCAAAAAGATGTAACAGTAGAACCAAACAACTTTGATAGTGATGAAGGTTTTGATTTTGAGGCATTTGAGTCTGCTTTCGGCTCAGAGGAGTTTTCCTCAGATGACAACCCAAACAGCAATATATTAAATAAGGAAAATTCTAAAAGTAATATAGAGTTTTTAGACGACTTTGATGAATTTGATGATTTAGGGAGTATTCCTGGGTTTGATTTAGCAGAAGTAGATTCTAGCTTCGGTGATGCGGTAATGCTTTCAGGTGCGATGGAAACAGGTAGTAATCTACGCACTCAGACTAAAGATGCTACCCCAGAAAATGAAGCTAGCGATCGCGATGACGAACTATTTTCAATTACTGGCTCCCATACTGGCGCACAAGAGGCAGTCCCAGTTTTTACTCAAATGGATGTCTCGAAGCTAGAACCTACCCTCAGCGTTGAACAAGGTTGGTTAGCACCATTAGAAAATGCCCCCCTAGACATGAAACCTTGGTTTGTTGCTGGAACTGTAGGGGTTTTCTCTGCTTTGGTTGTAGCTACCGTCAGTTTCGCATCTGCCAACTTCTCTCCACCCCAACAGCGGGAATCAATTAGAAATACAGGCTGGGCGATGTCCCTAGCTGCTGGCATTGCTGGATTTTCTACCGCTGCCTTGATGGGAAGTCTCACACTCAGGCAAATTCGCCGTACAACCAAGGATCTACAAGCTCAATTTGATGCAGTCCGCCAAGGCAATCTCAATGTTCAAGCCACAGTATATTCCGAAGATGAATTAGGGCTATTGGCTACTGGCTTTAACGAAATGGCACGGGTAATTTTCACGACTACCCATGAAGCCCAACGCAAAGCCGATGAACAAGAGGAAGCCAAAGAAAACCTGCAACGTCAAGTAATTCGCCTCTTAGACGACGTAGAAGGGGCTGCTAGAGGAGATTTAACAGTCCAAGCTGAAGTGACAGCCGACGTACTGGGAGCCGTTGCCGATGCTTTTAACTTGACAATTCAAAACCTGCGAGATATTGTCCAACAGGTAAAAGTGGCAGCGAAGGAAGTAACAAAAGGTGCAACCAATTCTGAAACATTTGCTAGAGCTTTATCTAGTGATGCTTTGCGCCAAGCAGAAGAATTAGGTGTCACCTTAAATTCTGTTCAGGTGATGACCGACTCGATTCAGCGAGTAGCCGAAGCCGCGCGAGAAGCCGAAGCAGTTGCTCGTGATGCTAGTACCATTGCTCTCAAAGGTGGTGAGGCCGTGGAAAATACTGTGGCAGGTATTTTAGAAATCCGCGAAACTGTTGCTGAAACTACTCGCAAAGTGAAGCGGTTAGCGGAATCTTCCCAAGAAATTTCTAAAATTGTGGCGTTAATTTCCCAAATTGCCTCCCGTACCAACTTGCTGGCGCTCAATGCTAGTATTGAGGCGGCACGGGCAGGAGAAGCTGGACGTGGGTTTGCCATCGTGGCAGATGAAGTGCGCCAGTTAGCAGATAAATCTGCAAAATCTTTGAAGGAAATTGAACAAATTGTGATGCAAATCCAAAGCGAAACAGGCTCTGTGATGACCGCAATGGAAGAAGGCACACAACAGGTAATTAAAGGTACAAAATTGGCAGAAGAAGCCAAGCGATCGCTAGAAAATATTATTCAAGTAGCGAATCGAATTGATACTCTTGTACGCTCAATTACCAGCGACACAGTAGAACAAACGGAAACTTCCCGCGCCGTCGCTCACGTCATGCAATCAGTAGAATTAACAGCGCAAGAAACTTCCCAGGAAGCACAAAGAGTTTCCGGGGCTTTACAAAACCTAGTAGGTGTATCCCGCGACTTGATCTCCTCCGTTGAGCGTTTCCGTGTGGAAACTCTCGAATCCAGGTAAATCAAAGTTAGGAGTTAGGAGTTACGAGTGAAGAATAAAAATCACAAATAAAAACTCATGACTCATAACTAATAACTCATAACTAATAACTCATAACTTGTGACTATGCTGCCGGAACAACAACAGCGGATTTTAGGCTACTTTATCGAAGAAGCAAGAGACCACCTGAACACGATTGAGCAGGGGTTGCTGAATCTCGAAAGTACCTTAAACGACCCGGAAATGGTTAACGAAGTTTTCCGGGCGGCTCATTCCATTAAGGGAGGGGCGGCAATGCTTGGTCTGAGTAGCATCCAGCATACCTCCCACCGTCTAGAAGATTGTTTTAAAGTTCTCAAAGAACATCCAGTTCAAATTGATCAAAAGTTAGAGTCTTTATTTCTCGGTGTATCTGACACCCTTAAGGCACTGTTAGAAAATTTAAGTGGGCCATTTGGTTTGTCGGAAGAAGCTGCGAATAATCTCATGTCAGAAGCCGAGCCGGTGTTTAAATGGCTGTATGAGCATCTGGAAATTCTAGTCCAACAAGGTAGCAATGGAGTAGTCAACGGTACTGCTACAACGGGATTACAACCAGCCTCTGTTGATAGCGTCAGTACACTCACAGAGATTTTCCTTCGCCAAGATATTCCCCTTTTCGGAGAAGACACCCAGACAACTGCAACAGAAATTTCCTTTTCTATATCATCCCAGGAAACGCGATCGCCAGTTACTACCAGAGAAAATGATTGGGGTGAGTTTCAAAGCCAGGTGCTACAAGCACTGCGCGAGATGTTGCAGCTATTCAAGCAAAAAAACACACCCGAATCTCGACAAAATCTTCAGCAATGTTGTCACCAGTTGGTTACTCTGGGTGAAAAATGGAATTTACCTAACTGGTGTGGTTTATGCCGAGCAGCAGCCGGTGCGATCGCTAATCCCGAAAATACATATCTGACTTTAGCAAAAATTGTTATTACCGAAATTAAGCAAGCTCAAGAATTAGTTCTCCAAAGTAGGGAAGCCGAAATTGGGATTAGTCAGCAATTAGAAGCACTTTTGAGTTTTCCAGAAATCGATTTATTAGAAATAACTACAGATTTGCTGGAAGAACGGCTTGCTACTGTCACAGAACCATTAATTACATCAGCGCCAAACTTATCAGATAAGATATTATCGCCTCAAATAGATAATTTGATTAGTGATACTACGGTTTTACAACCAACGGATACTGTAACTAGTTTTACTGAACTATCAGATCAACTTAATATAGAACATAGTGCAGAAAATGCTGCTTTTGAGACTGATGCTAGTGCTAGTCTGTTCTTTGGTAATAAAGACGATATAGCTGTTACTAATAGACACAATGATCACAATGGACCAGAAGTAGGATTATCCGAGTTAAATACTCTGGCTGATTTGTTTGAAGGCGAAACCCCTGAGTTGGATGAAACTTGGCAACAAGAAGAAATTCTAGATATTAAAAATGTCGGTGAATTAGGCATTGAACTCAGCGAGAATGATAATGATGAAGTTGATAGTGATTTAGCTGATTTTCTGTTCTTTGATGAAGATACAAGCAGTGATCAACCTCAAATAAATGCAACGAAAACAGAAGAATTAAATCTATTATTTGGCGCTCACTTTTTAGAAAAAGAAAACTTAAAATCGCAAAATTCATCAATATCTCATGAGACTTTAGAAGAGTTAACCGACATTTCCAGCGAATTGCAGCAGTCTTCTGGGAATATAGATCAACAGGATACAATGAATGACTTATTGGCAATAGGACTAGATGAAAATCTAGAACTACCTGCTGGAGAAGTTATTCAACCAGAAACTGAAGTTATTGCCAGTATTGAAATATCTACCAACCAACCAAACAGTTTGGATGGCTTATTTATAGAAACTGCAAGTATAGAGAATTTAGAGGAAATTGATGCTAGTGATTCTCTGGAATTAAAGCCTACTATTACTCAGTCAGAGGCTTTGTCTTTAGATAATCTGTTTGCTGGTACAGAAGAAATTACCATCTTACCTAAGGACGAGTTAGAAATTGGTGATTTATTTGATGTACCACCTACTACAGAAATAGAATTTTCTCAGACAGATGATGATTTAAGCAACTTCTGGAACCAGGACACTGACGCAGAACAACAGTCAGAATTTGATCTCGTACTTGAGCAGGATATAGCCAAAGCATTAGAAGAGAGTTTATTTGCTGCTACGTCTTCTAGTGAGATATTTGGCGATAAGCAATCTACATCCTCGTCAATAGCAAATTTTGACCTAGAAGAGTTTGATATCTCTTTTGAGCAGTCAGAGCAACCGCTAGATTTGATATTACCTCCAGGTACTGGAGATGATTTATTTGGCGATTTAACAACAAGCGACTTAACGATTTCTCCTAGCGTTGGCGATGATGAGATTTCTTTGCAGGAGATTTCTAGTTTTTCACAACAGCCAGAAACTTTAGATTTCATCCCCGAATTTACTAACCAGTCTACAGACGAATCTGTTATAGATTCTCCTCAAACACTGGCTGAGTCAGAAATTGATTTGTTCAATACTCTTAGTGAAAACAATGATGAAAATCTTGAAGAAAAAATCACCGCAGATCATTCAACTTATATTCAGCCATTCGGTGATTTATTTGCATCAGAAACTGAACAAGCAATAACTCTAGAAAACACCAGTGAGTCTCCAGAGATTGTAGAAGACAGCCTAGAAGCGATCGCTGATTTCCCAGAGACTGATGATTTATTCGCGTCGGAAAATGAACAAGCAGCAACTCCAAAAATTAGCACGAGCCTAGATGCGATCGCTGATTTCCCAGAGACTGATGATTTATTCGCGTCGGAAAATGAACAAGCAGCAACTCCAAAAATTAGCACGAGCCTAGATGCGATCGCTGATTTCCCAGGATCTG
>JBBSOP010000253.1:0-7283 GCA_038259655.1 Chroococcales cyanobacterium | reverse complement strand
TGCAGCCGAAATCACCGGATTGGTACAAGCTTATCCTGGTGTGGGCAGTGATTTATATTGTGCGATTGGCAGCGTCAAGGCCAATATCGGTCATACTCATGTAGCCTCTGGAATGGCTAGCCTCATCAAAACTGTTCTATGTCTTTATCACAAGTACATTCCTGGCACACCCAACTGGTCTGGTGTCAAAACACCCCAAATTTGGCAGGACAGTCCTTTTTATATCCCCACGGAATCTAGACCTTGGTTTCTCGGCACAGATGGCACAACCAGAGTAGCCGCAGTCAATGGTATAGGGTGTGATGGCACTTATGCTCATGTTATTTTGTCATCAGAATCTGAGCAACAAAAGTACAGCAGTCAGTATTTAGAGCAAATGCCTTTTTATCTGCTTCCTATAGCAGCAGATGAGCGCTCAGTTTTACTAGAGGATTTGGAGCATCTCGAAAAAATAATTCAAAATAGTTCTAATTTGTCAACTACTGCTAGCCACATTTTTACTATTTTCAACCAGCATTCGCAAGCTAAGTACGCCTTAGTAATTACAGGACGTAATCAACAAGAATTACTCAAAGAAATTACATCTGCTCGTAAAGGTGTCAATATTGCCTTTGAACGAGGTACAGATTGGCAAACACCTGTTGGTAGTTATTTTACAGCAAATCCATTAGGGAAAAGCGGGGCGATCGCTTACGTTTATCCAGCTGCGGTCAATTCTTATCTAGGTATCGGTCAAAATCTCTTGCGGTTATTTCCTCAAGTCTACGATGACACAATATTTAGTAGTCTTGCTAACCGTGCGACCAAAATTCATCAGCGAATTTATCCTAGAAGTTTGAATAAACTATCAACTAGGCAATTAGAAACTCTCGAAAAGCAATTGCTAGATGACTCTCTGACAATGTTTGAAGTAGAAATAGCCTATTCTCGATTGATTACGACAATTATTCGCGATGATTTTCAAGTCAAACCTAAATATGTGTTTGGCTATAGTTTGGGTGAAACAAGTATGATGGTTGCTCAAGGAGTTTGGAGCAACTTTGAAGACGGAAGTAATAGCTTTAATTCATCTCCTTTATTTGGAGATAAATTGTCTGGCCCAAAAAATGCCGTACGTGAATATTGGGGATTAGCAAAAACATCTGTGGCTTCAGAGCAGAATTTTTGGGGTAATTATATTTTGATGGCCAGTCCATCCCAAGTCAAAGAATATCTTCAACATGAAAATCGGGTTTATTTAACTCAAATTAATACTCAAGAAGAAGTTTTAATTGCTGGTGAAATAACAGCTTGTCAGAGATTAATTAACAATTTAGGTTGTAATGCTTTTCCGGCTCCCTTTGATCATGTTATTCATTGTGAAGCGATGCGATCGCAATATGAAGAATTGGTAAAACTCAATACTTTACCAGCTCAAAATATTACAGATATTGCGTTTTATTCTGCTGCTGAATATCAACCTATTATACTCAATGATGGTGTGATCGCTCGTAGTATTGCCACAGGTTTATCTCAACAATTAGATTTTCCACGCTTAGTTAATCGTGTCTATGATGATGGGGCGAGAATATTTATTGAAGCTGGTGCTGGTAGTATTTGTTCTCGATGGATTGATAAAATTCTCGAAAATAAAGAACATCTCACAGTCTCACTAAATCGTAGAGGTATGGATGACCATACTTCTATTATTAAAACTTTAGCAAAGCTTGTTAGTCATCGAGTTGATTTGGATTTATCGCCACTTTATAGTCTCGAAAAAACAGAAATTAATCAAAATACAACGACTCTCAGAACAATTACTTTAGGTGGTAAATCAATTACAGCTACCATTTTGAGCGACAAAAATCGTCAACTTTTTCAAAAGCCATCTGAAACAATTAACCATGATGACCAATTTGAACAACAAGCTATGCTGAACTTGCCAGAGTTTAAAACCATTAACTCTTCTCAAAACCCCGTCAATATTCACAAGAAATATCTGGAAAATAGTAAAAACTTAAAATCTTCTGAACCAACTATTATTCAAAATAAAATGCCTCCACAGATTCCTCATCCTCCAACTGACTTTAACTCTTTTCATCATCCAGTCAGCCTTTCAGACTTCAACAAGTCTCAATATCATCAATTAATTGCCAATAATGCCCGCATTAATCAAGCTCACGTTGCTTTTTTAAAAGCTAGACAAGAATCCAGCAAGCAACTAAGTGAAATTATTCTCTTACAATTGTCTGCTGTTCACAATTTGCTTAATCAATAAATTGGTGAAAACTACCGTCTATCAAGCTAAAACATTATGCAAACTCTAGATTCTGTAATTCATCAACGCGCTAATAATCTGAGCTTTTCTGCCTATACCTATCATCGAAACCATGTTTGGCAAGGAAATTTAGATGATATATCTTTTGAGCAAGCAGCTATTAAAGATAAATTATTAGTTTTAGATAAACCTTGTTACATTGTCAAAGTTGCCGGAAAAATTGGTGTAACGAACGAGGGTAACTTGTCTTCTGCTGAGAATGGCACAACAGCACAGGTAGAACTGCTGATATTTGTTCCTCCCATCCGCATTCACCAGTTAGGAGATGCAAATTTTCTCTCCTTTCATGGTGTGAAATATGCTTATGTGACTGGTGCAATGGCTGGTGGTATTGCATCTGAAGAAATGGTCATTGCTTTAGGCAAAGAAAAGATTTTAAGTTCTTTTGGTGCTGGTGGTTTATCTCCAGAACGTATAGAATCTGCAATTAATCGCATTCAATCAGCTTTACCTCATGGCCCCTATGCTTTTAATTTAATTCACAGTCCTAACGATATAGCGATTGAACGCCGGGCTGTGGATTTATACTTAAAATATCAAGTCAGAACTGTAGAAGCTTCGGCATTTTTAGACTTAACTGCCAACATTGTTTATTACCGTGTTGCTGGATTAAGCTTAAATGATGCCAATCAAATTGAAATCAAAAACAAAGTCATTGCCAAAGTTTCTCGTCGAGAAGTAGCGAGTAAATTTCTGCAACCAGCACCAGAAAAATTCCTGAAAGAGCTTGTTGAAAAAGGACTAATTACTGAATTACAGGCAAAGTTAGCAGCAAAAGTACCGATGGCTGATGATGTTACCATCGAGGCTGATTCTGGTGGACATACAGATAATCGTCCTTTAGTTTGTTTGCTGCCTTCTATTATTGCTTTGCGTGATGAAATTCAAGCACAATATAATTATCAACAACCCATTAGAATAGGAGTAGCAGGGGGAATTGCGACCCCACAATCAGCCTTAGCAGCTTTTATGATGGGTGCTGCTTATGTGATGACTGGCTCAATTAATCAGTCTTGCATTGAATCTGGAGCGTGTAAACATACAAAGCAACTATTAGCCCAAGCAGAAATGGCTGATGTGATGATGGCTCCAGCCGCAGATATGTTTGAAATGGGGGTAAAACTTCAAGTTCTCAAACGAGGTACTTTGTTTCCCATGCGGGCGCAGAAACTGTATGAAATATACAGAACTTATGACTCAATTGAAAGCATTCCTCTTGTAGAAAAAGAAAAGCTAGAAAAACAAATTTTTCGCAAGACACTTGCTGAAGTCTGGGAAGGAACAGCAACTTATCTATCACAGAAAAATCCTGAAAAATTAGGTAAAGCCGTTAACAATCCTAAATTAAAAATGGCATTGATTTTCCGTTGGTATTTAGGATTATCCTCTCGTTGGTCTAGTTCTGGAGAAAAAGGTCGGGAAGTCGATTATCAAATTTGGTGCGGTCCAGCAATGGGTAGCTTTAATGACTGGGTGCGGGGTTCTTATTTATCAGAACCAAACAATCGCCGAGTTGTTGATGTTGCTTATCACATCATGACTGGAGCAGCATTTTTATATCGTATCCAAAGTTTGAAAATTCAAGGAATGCAAATTCCTGATTACTACAGTCAGTATCTGCCAGAGCCTTCTGCTAATTTTTCAATAACTGAACTTTAGCATTTCTTTGTGTCTTAGTGCCTTTGTGGTTAATAAATTTCAAACACCAAGACACAAAGTAAAATCACCAAAACTACTTTCAAGGTTGACAAATGAGTTCACCACATTCTCATACCACCGAAGAAATTCAAACATGGTTGACGTGTCATTTAGCTGAAATTCTAGGAGTTAAAGCAACAGAAATAGACATTCGAGCGCCTCTTGATAGCTACGGTTTAGATTCTTCACAGGGGATGCTTTTAGCTGCAAAAGCAGGTAAGTTTTTAGGTTTTCAGTTATCTCCTTTATTACTGTGGCATTACCCAACTATTGAATCACTTTCCCAACGTTTAGCAGAAGAATCTCAAGCGTCAGAGTCAGAAATATTTGAGATTTAAAAATAGGGAATGGGTAAGTTGGGTGAGGTTATTACATCAAAAACTGGATTGAAAAAGCTGGAAATTACTATGAATGCATCCGAAATTTTAGCAAGTCTCACCCAACAAGGGGTACAAATTTGGGTGGAAAATGAAAAATTAAATATTCGTTCACCCAAGGGTGTATTAACTCCAGATATTCAAGCCCAAATCACTGCTCGTAAGCCAGAGATTTTAGAATTTTTACGCGAACGTAACACCCCTAACGTCTTTCCTACAGTACCACTACCCCAAGGTTTAAGTTTACAAACTATTGGGCGATTAATTGGTGAAACTGGTGATCAATTAAATCTAGAATCCAAAGAACCAATTATTGATCCCAAACTAATGGCTCAAAGGCTAACTATCACTTTTAGACCTTTGCCAAAGGGATATAAGAATGCAGAAATTCTTAAATTTAGAGATGAACTGAAACAAAAGTTGCAAGCTTATGGGGTGAACGTTACACCTTGGCAACAAGCTACAACTGAGTTTCGGTATGACTTTAAGATACCATTAATTAATCTCAAACAAAGTATTAAAACCAGAGTAGTGAAAACTGGAGTTAATGCTGTCATTGATGTTGATAGACCACCTTCTGTTAGAAGTCGCGCTGAGACATTTGCAGCCGAAAAACTATATCAATTGTATTCGCGCTTTATTTTGAAAGAGCGCAAAATTTCAGTTTCTCGAATTGCGGGTTTAATTGGCTGGGCGGAAGAATGTGCTGCAAAATATATTGAAGATCCTACCAATACTCAGGTAATTATTCTCACCGAATTAGATCAAGAGTTTGTTAATTTTCAAACTCCTTATCAGCAAAAAATTAAGATGGGTTTGAATACTCTAGTCAGAACATTTTCTGAAATTGTGATTGGAGTTTCTGATGCTCAATTTTCAATTTTAAACATGAATCTCTCTGATTCAGTATTTACTAGGGATGAAATTGATGGTTTTGTTTTAAAGTCGCTCATTCCTAAAGTTTATGTTCCTATTTTACCGTTACCTTTGAGCAAGTTCAAATTAGGGCAATATAATCCGCAGTCATCAACCTATGCACAAAAGTTAGTCAGCTTGAGTACTCAGTTAGAGAATACAAATCTTTTTCCTCCTGGTTCTAAATTGAGTGAAGTGATTAAAAGACAATCTCACAGAGATATTGTCAATGTAATTGTGAATGGCAGAACTGGTGTTTCTTACGGCTTTGTCGCTTATGCAGAACCACCACAATATGTTGGCGACATTGATATTCCTGAATATGAATGGGAAAACTTAGCTCATGTTCCTGGATTTAGTAGTGATGAAGTCCGACAAAATGACGTTGGGAGACGATATTTAAAAACCAAAATAGGAGCAGAAGATAAATTTAAACAAATTCCTGATATTTGGATTTGTAGCGCTCGTTCTGGCTCTAATAAAACCAATTTAAATTTAGAAAGTGACATTCTCAGAATTGGTTTGACAGATAGGTTATTGCTAGATTTACCACAAGGAGTTGACCCAACATTAGCAGATATCAAACCATCTTATGATGTTTATGTCATGCTGGCGATCGCCATGTCCGCATCTTTGTATGCACCCAACTTAATTAGTAATGGGATGCCGATGATTCACTTCCACGGCTACCCCTCTATTGAGTGGTTACAAGAGCATGAATATTTTATGGGAGTCAACAATCCTTCTGTCCCTTGTGGCACTTATGAATCAGGGGTATTTAACTTTTTAGGTATTTATAATTTGGTCAGTCAATATGGCACAGATATTAACTTAGCCTGTTTGATAGAACCAGATCATGGCACTAATATCATCACTCCTGATTTGGAGTATCTATTAACAAGATTAAAGGCTGGTTGTGAACAGTCAGCAATTGAATTAGGCGGCAAACACTTTGCTTCTTTAAAAGACAAACTACCACTCGAACAACCCCAAGTTGACGCGTGAAGGCAGGGGGCAGGGAGACAAGGAGAAATAGGCAGGGGAGCAGGGGGCAGGGAGCAGGGAGAAATAGGTAATTGCTCTTTATCCCCTTGCACCCCGCACCCTGCCCCAATTCCTCTTCTTCATCCCCCGGTCGCTGAGCGTAGCCGAAGTGTGCACCCCGCACCCTGCCCCAATTCCTCCTTCCCATGCCCTATTCCTAATTTAAAATGACAAACCTTAAAGGTAAAACAGTACTTTTGACCGGAGCTTCACGCGGTCTAGGATTATATATTGCCCGCGCCTTGGCAAAAGAACAAGCAACCATAGTCTGCGTTTCTCGTTCCCAGTCAGGACTAGATACAACGTGCGATGAAATTAAAGCTTTGGGTGGGCAAGGAATTAGCATTCCCTTTGACATGAAAAACGTAGCAGAGTTGTCAAACCTTACCCATCAAATTCAAGAAGCTGTCGGTTCAGTTGATGTTTTAATTAATAACGCTGGCGTAGAAATTCATCGAGCTTTTGTAGATTATTCTACAGAAGAGATTCAGTCAATATTAACTACTAATCTCATATCCGCTATGGAATTAACTCGTTTGTTACTGCCAAATATGATTGAACGGGGTAGCGGTCGCATCATTAATATTGCTTCTCTAGCAGGCAAAAAGGGAGTTGCTTTCAATAGCATTTATTCTGCAAGTAAAGCAGGTTTAATTATGTGGAATGATGCTATGCGTCAAGAATTTGCAAATACTGGCATCAATTTTTCGGCAATTTGTCCAGGATACGTTTCCGAAACTGGCATGACTGCTGATAGTCGCATCCCTACACCTAAGTTAGCAGGAGTTTCTACACCCAAGCGCGTGACGAATGCTGTTATCTGTGCGATTAAACACAACAAGACAGAAATAATTGTCAATGAAAATCTGATTACCGAAAGCTTCACAAAACTGATGTTTGCGATTGGACAAATTTTTCCTTCTGTTGTCGAT
>JBBSOP010000252.1:0-7357 GCA_038259655.1 Chroococcales cyanobacterium | reverse complement strand
GCTGATGGACTAGCATCTTGGAGTCGTGTTATTGATCCCACTCCTAATACTCCCCCAGAAGCGACTTATCCAGCCATCAATATTAATATTAACGGGCAAAATTACCCAGAGCAAGGAGTGGTGGTTAATGGTAATGCTTATATCCCCATTGATTTAATAGATCGCTTGCGAATTGACTTGTCAAAAGCACCTAATGTCAATCGTATTACTTACCGCAGAATAGTATATGTGAAAGCAGTTGAACTGCGGGATTTTAATATTGCTATTAGTTGGGATGCTGCAACTCGAACTGTTAGTTTGCGCTCAAATGTGGTAGTTTGCCCTGCTCAATATGATCGGGTAATGTCGAACGGTATAACTTCAGAAGTACAGTTACAATTATTTTTGAGAAACAACAACGATAACGCCTTAGCCAAGTTTCCTGATATCCCCAAACTTTATCGAGAAGAAGCGATCGCAGAAGGAGTCAATCATGATATCGCTTTTTGTCAAATGTGTGTAGAAACGGGATTTTTACGCTTTGGCGGTGATATTAGACCTGAGCAAAATAATTTTGCCGGCTTAGGTGCGATCGGTGGTGGTGCAGAAGCTGCATCCTTTCCTAGTGCCAGAATTGGAGTTAGAGCGCACATCCAACACTTGAAAGCCTACGCCAGTCTAGAACCCTTAGTCAACGAAGTCGTAGATCCACGGTTTCGCTTTGTCACCCGTGGAATTGCAGTATCAGTCAATCAGTTATCAGGACGTTGGTCAGCTGATTTGGACTATGGTGTAAAGATTACAGCTATGCAGAAAAGGTTGTATGAGTCAGCAGGATTGCTGTAGGTGAAATCTGAAGAATGTAGTAGTGGATTTTTGGGGAAGCCTTCAACAAACTTTCAAGTTAGTTCTAGTCATCGTGCAGGTTTTGACGCTTGCTTTATATGAGTTTCTCCTAACATTCCTTACTTCCAGCATATAGAGAGGAGCCAAACAACTGACAACTGACAACTGACAACTGATAACTAACTACTAACTAATTTCTCTCCACCCATGCAAGGGTGCTATATCTTTTGTAACTGATTCGATGATAATTGGGGGTGCTTCTGAGATCAGAATACTAGGATAAACTGCTGTTCCCCAAGTAGGATGTACTAATACACAACATTTGTTTTTAATTACTGGATATTTGAGCAATGCTTTAACAACTGCTGTGTCGTTATGGGGAATTGCCCCAGGATGAGAAAGTAAAGGATAGCCAGTACGAGGATCTATGAGATCGGCTAGATAACCGCGATCGCGTAAACTAAATGCTAAATCGCAGCCAAATTTCATAAACTTTTCCCGCAGGTGTTCTTTTTCTGTCTCTACTTCTGTTGTACTTTTAACTAACGGATATCGTGATTGCTGTAAAACAATCACAACCCACAAAAAAGGTTGCTGTTTCCAATCTGGTAGTATCCGTTCGCAGTTGGCACAGATATACTGACTGGGAGAATGAATAGAAATCTGCACCGCTTGTCCTGTTTGGCCAACCAAATTAATAGGACAGCCTTGCTCCGAAGTGTAAACTTTAGAATAGTTCACTAACATTAATTCGGTTTTTGCAAGTTTTAAATTATTCCTTGGTACTGATGATAACTCTTAACACTTGATAAAAATCATTAATTTTCGATTATATATCAGACTTATTTACAGATATTTTCGGAAGCTAGGAAATTTTAATCCGACTTTTATCGTTTATTAACCTGCGCTGATATCGATTGGCTTTTTGACACTAATGGCGTTGATGAATAGAATGCAAGGTGCTATCCCAGATACCAACGAATCCGAGGATTTCTTATTTTACTCTGCCTAGAGTGATGTTCGTGAACAACAAGATCCCCGACTTCTTTGACAAGTCGGGGATCTGAGCCTCTCAATATTTGATATATAACCTGAACAATAAGTAACATGGTTAATTAAAAAAGATTAGAGATTAGGGATTATGATCGTGATTCGCATTCGCGTTTAGTTACATAATGACGGTAACGAAACATCGCTTCTAATTGCGTTTGTATTAGCCAACCACTAATAAATTCCACTGTTCCTCCTCCTGGCATAGAGTAGGTGATAGCATCAGTCAGCCTAGTTTTACCACCTTCTGATGCAAATTGATGTCGATGTACCCAAGATTCAAAAGGGCCAGATATCTGTTCGTCGGTAAACAGGCGATATTTGTCATATTCAGTGTGACGCGCTAACCAAGTTAAAGGTAACAGTCCTACAAATAGACGAAATTCTGTGATAGCACCGACATCAAGTCCTCCCTCACGGCGAACTACTTGCATTGGTTGCCAAGGCGGGGTTAACAATTGCAAAATATCTGGTCTTTCGTGAAAATTCCAAACTACTTCTAGTGGCGCATCAATGACTGAGGAATGGTTAAAGTGCAGCATGGGAGGAAAAACCTAAAATTCACTCTTCGTATTCAGTATCAATCTCGATATCTAGGGTGTCTTCGTCAACCCGCACATACAAAATATTGGGGTTACAGCAGACTTGACAATCTTCTACGTAAGATTGTTGTAACCCCGCACTCAAATCAATAAAGGTTAAGTTTGGTTCGCCACAATAGGCACAGTAATACTCAGCTGTTGTTTGCATCAAGTTTTCAACTACGAATTAATTCAATGGCTGTAGTTCTTTGGGGGATGAATTGAAATAGCTAGTAGCTTCAGCCAAATGCTTTAGTAGTGTAGTCTGTGGTAGAGGCCCTTGCAAGTGATTCCAGGGTAATACTTGCTCTGTTGACCAATTGGCATGAACATAAAAATCTAAGTCGGGAATTTGTCCTTTAAGTTGCTTAAAAGCCCGTTTGTAGCTACCCAAGGAATCGCCAAAGTTGCGAGTAAGTTCGAGCAGATGGGAAAGTCGGCGATCGCCCCTCGATAATAAACACTGTATAATTGACCAATTATAGCTTTCGGGGCGAAATTCTATCCCCTGGGGTTTTAACTGTTTTTGTAAAAATTGCAACCGCTTTTCGGCTTGACGATTCACCCCCAACCATTGAAATGGTGTATGTGCTTTGGGTACAAAAGTGCTGCATCCGAATGTTAAGCGCAATCCTGGGGCAGCTTTTTTGATACTACGCATCATATCCACTGTTTGCTCTACATCTTCTGGTTCTTCACCAGGGATTCCGGCCATGCCGTAGAGTTTCAAACTTTTTAACCCTCCAGCCTTGGCATTTACCGCCGCTTGGATGATTTCATCATTATGCAGCTTTTTATTGATGATTTGTCGGACTTTTTCGGAACCACTTTCTACAGCAATGGTAAGCGATCGCGTGTCTCGTTGTGCTAAAGTTTTGGCTAGCTGTACTGTGACTGTATTGGTTCTGACTGAGGCTATACTCAGACGCACATCGTCATACTTAGGCTGACTAATATAATCTAATAAATTCTCAAACTCTGGATGCTGAGTTACAGAAGCCCCTAATAATCCTAGCCGATTGGTAACTTCTAAACCTTTTTCAATCGCGGGAATTAATGAATTTTCTAAACTCGCTGTTCTAAAAGGTAATGTGAGATAACTTGCTAGACAAAAGCGGCACATTTCTGGACAACTTCTTACCACCTCTACCATATAAATACTTTCCCATGCTGCCTTTTCTGTAACGACAGTTGATGCAGATAAAGTATTGCCGCGATAAGTCTGCTTTTGGACTATTGCCGGAATTTCTGGAGAAATTGGATTAATTGATTTGACTGCACCATCTATTGCTTGATATTCCACCTCATACAAACTAGGAACATAAATTCCTGGGATTTGTGCTAATGCTTTGAGTTGAGTTTCTCTAGAGGCGTTTCTAACTTCTTTATATGCCTCAATAAAATTTCCTAACAAATTTTCGCCATCTCCTAGCAAGATGACATCAAAAAAATCTGCAAAAGGTTCGGGGTTAGCAGTGAGAACAGGGCCACCACCAAAAATTATAGGATGATGATCATCACGCAAAGTCGCGCGAATAGGAATTTCTAAAGATTCCAGCAGATTTAAAATATTTACATAATCCAATTCCCAAGAAATAGAAAATCCAATAATTTCTGGCTGGCGGGGAAGTTGTTCGTGAGTATCAGTAAACAGGCGACTCACCTGCACATCATCACGCATTGCCAAAGTTGCCCACACTACCTGATAGCCGAGGCTGGTGATACCTACGCTGTATTCATTAGGAAAAGCAAAAATTAGCGGGATAGCGTTGATATCAGGGGTAGTAGGGGTAAATAAGAGGCGTTCAGAGTCAAAAACAGATGATGTCACAGGTAGTTAATTTAGGCAGGTTTATCTATATTTAATTTTAAGCCATAGAATTATAAAGTTAAAAAATAATGTCATGCTGTTAGCAAGAATAATCGGCAAAGATTTTAAATAAATTCCATAGATTAACCATAAAAAAAGACCACTCATAAATGTAATCAACATCACGAAAGAAACGTCTTTTGCTGACTTAGTTTGCCAAGTTTTAAACATCTGTGGCAAGAAGGCGATCGTGGTTAGTATAGCAGCAGCTAATCCTAACAGCGTGATATAATCCATTAGATACAATTTTTTTTAAATAATTTCTATTTTAATGTAAAATTCAGCTTCAGATTATATCAAATCAGTTTTGGTGAATATGTCATATTCTTAATATTATTTGAAATTTGTAATTACTCCTTATCTTTCTGCTTGTTGAGATAAAATTTAGCCCAAACATAGCGCTGGGAATCTTTTTTTAGTAAATACTCTGCCGCTTCATGGCGTTTCCCATCATTGTCTTTGCGCCGGAATATTCGTTTTATCTCATCATCTATATCTTCAGTTTTTGCACCACGCTTGATTGCCTGTTCAAACCAATAATCACCTTCAGAACACTTATTTATGTCATAAGATATTGCACCCATTAAGGTATAAGGTTGATAACTCTCAGGCTGATACTCCATAGCTTTTCTGGCGCAAACTTCAGCATTAGCCAAGTTATCCATATCTCTGAATGCTGCACCCCTAGTAACTAAAATAGCCGATTTAAGGTTGTTTTCTTTGATTTGGCTTAAGTCTAAGTTGGTTAGCTGTAACGCCTGTTCAGGTTCATCGGCTTTGCGCCAATAACTACTAGCAGTGGGAATATGCCATTTATGTCCAGTCCGGTGAAATTCTTGCTCATAAAAATCTGCTTCAAGTTTGTAATAGGTGAGAGCAATTTCACCATAACGAGATAATAATCCCTCTCCTATAAGCTGAACAACCAACTTAAGATCTAATCGTTCTTTTTTCTCTAGTTTTACCATAATTTCGTAAAAAGGTTCTATTGGCAGTACAGGATCTACCAATCTATACTTTCTTTTGAGTGCTTCAAAGTGCTTTTGTTGAGCAAAAATAGTGATATCTTCACGTTTATTATTGTTTAACCACTCAAGTTCTGACTCATTAAGTAGTTCTCCTAAATTTATTTGATATTTTAGGGTAGAAACATATTTTTCATTTGCAATTTTTATAACCTCAGTCAGCTTGCGCTTTTTCAGAAAATTAATATCTTGTTCACCTAACTGATTGGATAATTCAAGTTTTTTGAAAATTTTATACAGGTGACTTTTAGGTGATGAATCTTGATACTCAGTTGCTTTATACTTAGCTTTCAAAACAGCAAAGTCTCGTGTTTGTTCCAATTCTTGAGCAACAGTCGTTGTTTCGCTAAGTTCTTGCTGTTCTAGCCATTTAATCTCTGACCCACTCAAGTTGTTTTTGGCATCAATGTTTTGCAATATTAAATATAGCGGACTCGATAAGGATAAATCAGGGTATTTATTTGCTTGATATTTATTTCTTAGTTGGGTGAAATGAGCTTCTTTTACTGACTCTTGTTGTTTAAAAATTTCTGCGGTTTCCAATAATTGATTATTAGTCAACCAATTATATTCAGAATTACTTAATTGTTCTTTAATCTCTAATTTTTTCAGTATTTGATAAAGTTTACTATCAGGATATGAGTTTTGATATTGAGTAGCTTTATATTTAGATTTAAGTTGAGTAAATAATTTTATCTCTTTAGCAATTTTATTTGTTTCATAGAAATCATTTGTTCTTAACCATTTAATATCTGAATCAGTGAGTAAATTTCCTGACTCAAGTTTCAAAAGTATGAAATACAGACGACTAGATTGCCAAGAAACGTCATGATTTGTAGCTTTATACTTAGACTTTAATTTAGAAAATTCAAATTCCAGATTGCCGATTTCTTGCACTCTATGTTGCTGTTCCTGTTTGATAGCTTTTAAAGTATCAACAAGCTAATGCTCTGTCAACCAATCAAATTCTAATTTAGTTAGTTCAATTCCTAAGTCAACTTTTCGCAAGATCAGATACAGTAAGCTAGTAGTTGATGAATCTTGATATTGAGTTGCTTGGTACTTGGACTTTAAAGCAGCAAAGTGTTTTAACCGATTTTGAGACTCTTCACCCATGTTAATAGTAGATGCGATCGCACTGCCTAATTTGTGTTAGCTGCTACTATAACAATGCTCAATAAAAAATAGGGATAGCACAATCACCACCCCACAATAATGAAATTTGCTTTAAAAATTGCGTATTACCTACAACACCTTACATTGTCCATGATGGCGTAATAAATGATCGCACAATACTAAAGCTACCATCGCTTCAACCATTGGCACTGCACGGGGTAAAACACATGGATCATGCCTACCTTTGGCGGCTAATAAAGTTTCTTCACCTTCATTAGTGACTGTTTTTTGTTCTTTTCTGATTGTGGCCGTTGGCTTAAATGCGACTCTTAGAATAATATTTTCTCCGTTAGAAATTCCTCCTTGAATACCACCAGAACGGTTAGTTACTGTACGAATTTCACCATTTTCATCAATATAAAATTCGTCGTTATGTTCAATTCCAGTTAATAGCGTCCCAGCAAAACCTGAACCAATTTCAAAGCCTTTACTTGCGGGGAGAGACATCACACCTTTAGCAATATCAGCTTCCAATTTATCAAATACTGGTTCGCCTAAACCTTTTGGGACATTGCGCGCGACACATTCAACTACGCCGCCAATAGAATCACCCTGTCTACCTGTCTGCTCGATTAATTCAATCATGCGATTCGCGCATTCAGTATCAGGACAGCGAACAATGTTGCTTTCTACTTGTTCTAAGGTGACTGTATTAGGGTCAACAACGCCTTCTAAGTCTTTGATGCGCTTGACGTAACCGATAACTTCTACATTTGCAACTTGACGAAGAATTTTTTTAGCGATCGCACCTGCGGCTACTCGTCCTATTGTCTCACGCGCTGACGACCTACCACCACCTTGCCAATTGCGAATGCCATATTTAGCATCAT
>JBBSOP010000251.1:0-7358 GCA_038259655.1 Chroococcales cyanobacterium | reverse complement strand
TGGCGATCGCTTTTACACATCCTTGTAATGCTTCTGGTAATGTGGCAACGATCAAAGCTGATTCTAAAATCTCTTTGGCATGAACTGCTGTCCTTAAAGCTTCCGCTGATAAGCGATCGCATTGGGGATTAACTAACACTAATTGCTGTAAGCCGAAATTTTTCATCGCTCTAGCGATCGCTCCAACATTAATGGGGCCAGCTGGCTCTACCAACACAATTCTTAACCCAGCCAATCCCATTTTTTGCCTCCCAGCATCTTTAACTGCTCTTGTTCTGCCTTATTCAAAAATTCAGCAATCAAACGCCTTTCCGCGAGATAATAGATAGTTCCCACGACCTTCAGCTGTTATATTTGTCATCGCCAGTTACAGAATAGGCTAAGATAATTTACCTTACAGCTACAGAGTTAAATTTCGCAAGCTGCCTTTAATTGAGATTATGAAAACAGCCACCCAATTGCAAGCTCGACTGGAACATTACTACCAGCAAATCAAAACAATTATTTTGGCACGTCAAAATCCAATTACTGGTTTGCTACCTGCAAGTACGGCGATAACTGCCCACGGTGATTATACTGATGCTTGGGTACGAGACAACGTTTACAGTATCTTGGGTGTTTGGGGTTTAGCACTGGCATACCGCAAAGTTGACGAAGATCAAGGACGCACTTATGAGCTAGAACACAGTGTAACTAAGCTGATGCGCGGTTTGCTGTTTGCCATGATGCGACAAGCTCATAAAGTAGAGCAATTTAAACACGCTCAGTCGCCACTGAATGGATTACACGCCAAATACAACACTGCTACTGGCGATATTGTAGTTGGTGACGATGAATGGGGACATTTGCAACTTGATGCCACATCGATATTTTTACTGATGCTGGCAGAAATGACCGCTTCCGGGTTGCAAATAATTTATACACTCGATGAAGTAAACTTTGTCCAAAATCTGGTTTATTACATTGGACGAGCATACCGCACACCAGATTACGGGATCTGGGAACGAGGTAACAAAATTAATCGTGGCAGTGCTGAGTTAAACGCTAGTTCTGTAGGTATGGCCAAAGCTGCCTTAGAAGCTATCAATGGGTTAGATTTGTTTGGTGTGCGTGGTAGTCAAGCATCGGTAATTCACGTACTGCCAGATGAAGTTGCCCGCGCCCGAATTACTTTAGAATCTCTACTACCGAGAGAATCTGGTTCTAAAGAAATTGATGCGGCATTGTTGAGTATTATTAGTTATCCTGCTTTTGCAGTTGAAGATGAGCAGTTACGCGATCGCACTCTGAACAAAATTATCAATAAACTCCAAGGTAAATACGGCTGCAAGCGCTTTTTGCGTGATGGACACCAAACCGTTCTAGAAGACATCCACCGCTTACATTATGAACCGTGGGAACTCAAGCAGTTTGAACATATTGAATGTGAATGGCCTTTATTTTTTACTTATTTAGTTCTTGATGGCTTGTTTCGTGGTGAACACGAGCAAGTGCAAAAATATCAACAACTTTTAAAATCATTACTTATAGAGCGTGATGGTTTACATTTATTGCCAGAGCTATATTATGTGCCAGCAGAAAACATAGACGCGGAAAAGTTAGCACCCCAAAGTCAAACTCGTTTACCTAACGAAAATGTTCCCTTAGTTTGGGCGCAGAGTTTATATTTTCTTGGTCAAATGTTAAGTGAAGGCTTACTCGCAGTCGGAGATATTGACCCTTTAGGAAGACATTTGTCTATAGGCAAAAACCGCAAGTCTATGGTACAAATTGCCTTACTAGCAGAAGATGAAGATTTACAAGCAAAATTAGAAGTCCACGGCATTGAAACCCAAACACCAAAGCAAGTAGAACCAATTCAAGTTAGAAAAGCTGGGGAACTTTCAGTTATTTATACCCAAATTGGACGTAACGATAAATTTGGTTTAACTGGAAGGCCAGTGCGGCGATTGCGGAGTTTAACAACATCGAGAATTTTTCGCATTCATGGCGAGACAATTGTCTTTTTGCCGTCATTTTTAGATTCCCAACAATTTTACTTAACTCTTGATTACCATTTTCTGCTAGATCAAATTAGAAGTGAACTTGCTTACATTCAAAATTATTGGAGTGAATTAGGCCGTCCTACCTTAACTTTAATGTTGACGCACACCATCTTAGAAATTGGTTCTGAAGCCTTACTAGAATTAATGCAAGAACTGAAAGATGGTATTTGTAACGGTGTGCAGGTTAAATTAGGGCGGCTTAACCAACTAATGCTTACAGCCAAAACCCAACGGATTGATTTTCTCCAAGATGACGATTTTTCTCAGTCTCCTGTCAAAGATGCTGCACCCCGTTGCTATTATCTACCTTACCATCCTGGCAAAAGCTGGCGCTTAAGGCATACCCAAGAATTTCAGATGGAGTGCGAAACTAACTTAGAATTGTTACTTTCTTCTTTGCGCTTATCGGAAAATCTCTACGAGCAAATTGAATTATTGCAGACTTTGACTCGTTTGCAAGGATTAGATTTTGATACAGGATTTGGCGGGCCGCTATCTCGTGTCAGCACAGCCGATTTACTTGATGAAGTATATACTAAAGCCGGAGATTTAGGCATGTGGGCAATTGTACGTCGGGCTGCGGGATTGCGACAGATGGTTGATATTGGCTTGTCGGATACAGTGACGAGTATTTTGGTAAGGGGTAAGCAAATTGCAGTCGGTAGAGCTTACAGTGAAGCATCAGTCATTGCCGTACCGATGTCGTATAGTGAAATTACTGAGAAAATTAATAATTTTTGTCGTGAAGATATCCGCGATCGCGTTCTCACACAAGAAATTCTCATTTATCTGGGTATCTTAATTAGATCAGAACCGGAACTGTTTCAAGGACTGCTGACGCTAAGAGTCGGTTATTTGATTTTGTTAATTACGAGCGAACTCGCACAAGAATTACATGTTACCCAAGATGAAGCTTATGAACGCTTGATGGAACTTGCGCCCTTTGAAGTGAAAATGCGCTTGCATCAGGTATTAACTGGTTATACAGGTATGAGTAATCTGTTACGCAAACAAGAATCACTCCACGTTAAGCAAAAAGAAAGTGACATTGCTTGGGTAGTGCAACCCACAATAGAAGAAGAAATAGAAGTTCCCCCAGGAGGTTGGCGCAGGTTTCGCCAAGGCGAGGGAGCGCTCAACCGTGTGCCAAAAAACTTTTTTCAGCAAGTTTGGCTATTGATGAAACATTGTAAGGGAGTAGTAATTGGCGATAAATTAGAGCGCCGCAATCGTTTAGATAGCGAGGTGATGCTATCGGAGATGACAGCCGGAGAAAGAAATTTTGCTTTATTAGTCGAGCATTTATTGAATAAAATCGAGGCTCCAGAATATCGTCAAGTAAATATTGAAGCCTTAATGGAATTAGCCGCGATCGCCGCTAACAACCCTAACCTGCAAATTGAAGAATATATCGTTTTGGATGTGTTAATTGGTCACGCAGTCCGCTTAGCGTGGCTAGATGGACATCCCGAAAGAGGCGATCGCTATGACGAAGATAAAGCCAGTGCATGGCGATCGTTTTACAACACATCTCCTAGAGATTGCGTTAGTTATATCCTCAAAGCCTTCAGGTTCTTAACTGAATTTGTGAAAGATAATACCATTTGATATTGAAGATGCGATCGCTTCGCCTAAGCAATTAGAAAATACATATCAAAAACGCTCAATTTTCCTTACTCTCCGTATCTTTCGATGGATTTGTCAAATACTAACGTTCCTTTGTAATTATTGAATTACCATTACTAATAATTACTTTTTGAACAGAAATATTAGTACACAAGGATAAAATATCCTTTGTCATTTTATTGGCAATATTTTCAAAATTCTGGGTTGTTAATCCAGATGTATGATCACCCCTTAAGGTGAGCGAGACAGTTAGGATTTGAGGAGTATCATAATCCTGTTCATTATCTAATAATTCGAGTTCGGATTCTGATATACCTAAATCAAATTCCTGACTCCAGGTGGGAATATCTTCACCTGTTTGTTGCCAGTAAACCTGGACTTTTTCAATAGACGCAGTACCTAAACCAGTGATTCCTCTATAAACAAACGCAACCAAGGCTTGCTGATTTGGCACTTGAGCAGATTCCAGCATCACCTGTAAGCAACCGTCTTCAAGGATAGCTTTTACAGTGATACCCTTAGATTGTAGGTGACGATTCATTAGAGATGCGATCGCCTGTGCATCTCCCTGTTTAGCAAGTTGCAAAAGATTTGCCTGTGTCATAACCAGTAAAAATAAAAACTGAGAAAATAATCTTCTATCTCAGGATTCCCTATTTACAGGTAGAAGCAACATTATGGCCAATGCAGCTACAGGCAAACTAAACAGATATTCAGCTAAAGGTTGAAAATCTCTGAAAACGCAAATAAAAATACCCCCCATTTCTGGAGGGCATTTTTTATTCAGCTAAGACTGAGAAGATTAGCCGTTGATTGCAGGTGCGCTTAAAGCAACAGGAGCAACATCACCAGCAGCCAAATCTAAGGGGAAGTTGTGAGCGTTACGCTCGTGCATTACTTCCATACCCAAGTTAGCGCGGTTGATTACGTCTGCCCAAGTAGCGATGACGCGACCTTGAGAATCAATTACTGATTGGTTAAAGTTGAAACCGTTCAAGTTGAACGCCATTGTGCTGATGCCCAATGCGGTGAACCAGATGCCTACTACTGGCCATGCTGCCAAGAAGAAGTGCAAGGAACGGCTGTTGTTGAATGATGCGTATTGGAAGATCAGACGACCGAAGTAGCCGTGGGCTGCAACGATGTTGTAGGTTTCTTCTTCTTGACCGAATTTGTAACCGTAGTTTTGTGATTCGGTTTCGGTGGTTTCACGCACCAAAGAAGATGTCACCAAAGAACCGTGCATTGCACTGAACAAGCTTCCGCCGAATACACCAGCCACACCTAACATGTGGAAGGGGTGCATCAAGATGTTGTGTTCTGCTTGGAACACGATCATGAAGTTGAAGGTTCCAGAGATACCCAAAGGCATACCGTCAGAGAATGAACCTTGTCCTAAGGGGTAGATCAAGAATACTGCTGTAGCTGATGCCAAAGGCGCAGAGTAAGCTACACATATCCAAGGACGCATTCCCAAGCGGTAGGACAATTCCCACTGACGACCTAAGTAGCAAGCGCAACCGATCAAGAAGTGGAAAATTACCAATTGGTAAGGACCACCGTTGTACAACCACTCATCTAAGGAAGCTGCTTCCCAGATGGGGTAGAAGTGCAAGCCAATGGCGTTAGAAGAAGGAACAACTGCACCAGAGATGATGTTGTTTCCGTAAATCAATGAACCTGCTACTGGTTCGCGGATACCATCAATGTCTACTGGAGGTGCAGCTACGAAGGCGATGATGAAGCAGGTGGTAGCGGCTAGCAAGGTAGGAATCATCAACACGCCGAACCAACCGATGTAAATCCGGTTTTCGGTGCTGGTGATCCACTCGCAGAACCGTTCCCATACATTGGCGCTGGAGCGCTGTTGTAAGGTTGTAGTCATGTTTTTATGAGTGCTTGATGTTCTTATAAATCAGGTGGATTAATTTCCTCCCTGTTCTAATAAACTTAACATGAATTTACGTTTTACTAGTAAAAATTATCTTATGTATTTATTTGTAGTCATTGTTTTTACTTATGAATCGTGTGAACTTGGGTAGGCGTTGTTGAGCTTTCTTGTTAAAAATCAAAGTATATATATGGTAAGCTGCCTTCAGGAGCTAATAGCCAAACAGCGTAGAAGCATAGGGGTACGAAGACAAGCTTGAGAGGCCAGTTTAACTCTAACTTTAGCTTTCCATTAAAAGCATAAAGTATACCCATTAGGGCAGCTAATATAAACAGCATTCCAGTAAGTTGGTATTGGCTCATATTTAGGGCTTCTACATAGACCTTTTGAGCAAATTGGGCATCGGCAGTATGACCCCAAAGGCGTTGAATTACTAAAGAAGAATCTTGGAGGTTTGGTAGACGAAACCAAATCCAAGAGGTAAAAACCATTAGTTGAGTTAAAAGCCAAGCTACAACTATACCTAAAGGATTTTGCCAGAAATGTGCTAATTGCTCATAGCGATCGCTCATTGTATCTGTTAATCGATGCACTGCTAAAGCTAATCCGTGGTACGCACCCCAAACCACAAAACCCCAAGCCGAACCATGCCAGATACCAGCTATTAACATCACAACAAATAAGTTCCAGCAAGTACGAGTCAAGCCTTGACGAGAACCACCTAAAGGAAAGTAGACATAGTTACGTAGCCAATCTCCCAAAGTAATATGCCAGCGCCGCCAAAATTCTGCAATGCTAGTGCTGAAGTAGGGAAAGTCAAAATTCTCAGGTAAAACTAAGCCGAAAAGCAAAGCACTACCTCGGGCAATGTCTACATAACCACTAAAATCTAAATACAGCTGCAAACCATAAGCAAATGTAGCTAACCAAAGATCTGTACTACCCGCCCTTTGCAAGTTGCCAAAACACAAATCGACGAAAATTCCTAAATGGTCTGCAAGTATACCTTTTTTAACTGCACCTCTAGCAATTAACCACAGTGCCTCAGCCACTCCATCAGATGTGGGCAAGTGCCTGTTATTAAATTGAGTTACTAGATTGTGATAGCGAGTAATGGGGCCTGAGATCAGTTTGGCAAAGAATAATTTATAGGTGGCAAATTTGAGAAATTGTTCAGCAGCAGGCGCACCACGATAGACATCTATTAAATAAGCAATACACTCAAATGTGAAAAATGAAATTCCTAAAGGTGCAATAAATTTTAAAGAACCTTCTGGTGAGTTGATTTGCAGATGAAAAATCAACTTTAATATAGCGGGGAGATATTTAAAAATTAGTAATAGTAAAACATTTAAAACTATACCCAGCCACAACAATTTCAAACGACGACGACTCCAGTCTGCTTGAGCAAACTGCCACTCTTCGTTAGAAATTTGCCAGTCAAGAGAATGTTGTCCTGGTGAAGTGTTGTTGCCAATTTCTCGCCCTAAACGGAAGTTAATAAAAGTTAGTGCTAATAGTAAGGGTATGTATTGAATGCTCAAAGATGCATAGAAAACAAGGCTAGCAATTAGCAAAGTCCATAACCGCAAATGCTGACGATCCAAAGACCAATAAATTACTAACACACTTAGTAAGAATATTCCGTAAGAAATTGATATAAAGATCATTATTTAGATAATGGGCGTGGGGTAATTACTTTGTAGACCAAGGAATCATATGATCATGAGCTAACTTTTTCGAGACTTCTTAATCAACAAAACGATTCAGCTGACTATGGTCAGAAAAATAGTCAT
>JBBSOP010000250.1:0-7360 GCA_038259655.1 Chroococcales cyanobacterium | reverse complement strand
TTGAGTTTTATTTGGTGCAAGAGTTCATTGAAGGATATCCCCTTAGTGTTGAACTATCGCCTGGTTACTGCTGGTCTGAAGGTAAAGTTTTTCAACTACTGCAAGAGGTTTTGGGCATCTTGAATTTTGTTCACGCTCAAGGGCTGATCCATCGAGATGTTAAGCCGAATAATATTATTAGACGTAAGCAGGATAATCGGTTAGTATTGATTGATTTTGGGGCTGTCAAGCCAATTTGGGATGAATTGGTCAGAGGTCAAGGAAAGACTTCAATTTTTTTACCTATCGAACAACATACTACGATCGCTATTGGTACACCAGGTTATATGCCTAGTGAACAACAGCGAGGCAAACCACGCCCTAGCAGTGATATTTATGCTCTGGGCATAATTGGTATTCAAGCCCTAACAGGACTACATCCGACACAATTACCAGAAGATGCTAATACAGGCGAGATTATCTGGCAAGACCGCGCCCAAGTGAGCGATGGTCTAGCTGCGGTACTCAACAAAATGGTGCAATACCATTTTCAAAACCGATATCAATCAGCAAAAGAAGTTTTAGAGGCGTTATTGCCCCTTACTAATCTCTACCCACCAAGACAAGAGTTAGACCCTAATGACCCTACTATCTTATGGTCTCAGCTTCTTTCACCTGGGCAAGACACGAAAGAAGTTCTAGAAAGTAAAACATCATCACCGCTGTTAGACAATCAAAATAGTGATATCACCCTACCAGAGGAATTGTTACTACCTAGCAATCTGTATCCACTAAAGGAGGAATTACCTTCTAAGTCTCTACCAGTAAATGTAACAACAGTCCCTCAATTTCCGTCATCGGAACACGATACTAACGAAGTTCTTAGAGAAAAAGTATCATCACTTTCAGATCAACAAAGTAGCATGACTACGATTACTGCTTTTCCACGTAAATCGGCTTTGCTAATTGGTTTAATGGTAGGTACTGTATCTGGATTATTTTTAATGCTTTTGAGTTATTGGTCTATGCAGATCATTTCTCCCAATCCTCAATTAGAAAATTGGCAAATTCAACTACTCAAGAAACCCCGCTAAACTATTCTCAAATTAGTAATGACAGTAAATTTGCCACTTGCGAACAAATGGCAAATTTGTTGTCATATAAATTTTGCTAGTTTTTAGATGGTTGATTATGATGAAATCTAATTCCTAAGAAAATATCATAAACAAATTCAAAAAAATCCTTTTTTTGCAATAAGCCTGAAGTTTGATAGCATCCTTTTTCATCTAAAAGTGGCTTCATGACATAGTATGCAGGCTGGTAGTTATACCAGGGAATAGAAGGCCACAAATGATGAACTAAGTGGTAGTTTTGCCCCATAATCAAAATATTCAGGATGGGGTTAGGGTAGACGCGGGCATTTTTCCAGCGATCGCGCTCTGCAAAAGGACGATGTGGTAGATAATCAAAGAATAATCCCAGTGCTATGCCCACCAAGAACGCCGGGATAAACCAAAAGTTTAGCAGGTATCCCAAAAAATGATACTGAACTGCAATATAAACAATCACCCCAACAATTAAGCGGCTAATGAACCATTCCAATAGTTCATATTTGCGCCACAGTTGTCGCTGAAAGAAAAACACTTCGTGGTACAAAAACCGTACTGCAATCAACCACAGAGGCCCGCCTGTAGAAACGTAATGATCTGGGTCGTCTTGAGGATGGTTAACATGTCCATGATGCTGTAAATGCACCCGCGTAAAGACTGGAAAGGCAAAAGCTAAGATGAGGGCGCTAGCATGACCTAACATCGCATTAATCACACGGTTGCGATGGGCAGATTGATGGCACGCATCATGAATCACCGTCCCCGCACAATGCAAAGCTAAAGTGTTAATGCTAAAGCATAACCAGTGTGGCCATAGCCATAGCCAATAACCAAAGTTAGATAACACTAGCATTGCCACTGCTGTTAAAAACAACAACAGTGTTGGATTGAAATCACCAGGAGGCGCTAAAAACTCCTTGGGCGGGATTTTCAGTGACTTCTGTGCCTCCAATGTGAGCATTTATAACTCCTTCTTTAATCAAATATTACGAATATACAATAAATATGAGGAAATAATAAAGTTTCGTTAACTTTTATATGGCAAGATTTATCTACATCTTTACTTATAAGCAGACGAATAACGCTATGATTCCAGACGAAACCCAAGTTTTTGTTGCTGACTAGGGTATGTCAGCCAACTAGCAGAGAATTGATGTGACAAAATCTCTCTAAGGGAGGATTGAACCAAGATTGGTGTACGATAGCTACTCTATCCCACAACTCCTGGGGAGCATAAGGAGGAAAAATAAATAATTCTCAATCCAAAATTAGTTCTCAAAACCCCATTCCTTTGTAATAGCTTAAGTCATTGACATAGCATTGACTGAATACTAAATCTTTAATTTAGTAAACTTCCCAGATAGCTCCCTAGAATCAGCCCTTATGCAATTAAGAGATTCTCTACGCCGGACAAAAATTGTCGCTACGATTGGTCCCGCCACCAGCAGCCCCGAAATGCTCAAGGCGATTATTGAGGCAGGTGCAACAACGCTGCGGCTAAACTTCTCCCACGGTACTCATGCTGACCATCAGCGTAGTATTCGCTTAATTCGGCAAACTGCTTTTGAACTAAATCAGCCAGTAGCAATTCTCCAAGACTTGCAAGGGCCAAAAATTCGTTTGGGACGGTTTGAAAATGGTTCTATAATTGTGGCGAAAGGCGATCGCTTCACCTTGACAAATCGCCCAGTTATTGGCTCACAAGATATTAGCTGCGTCACCTACGATTATTTGGCAGAAGAAGTTCCCGTAGGTGCAAAAATTCTCCTTGATGATGGACGAGTAGAAATGCTTGTAGAGGAAATTAACCGTGAAAAAGGTGATTTGCATTGTCGTATCACTGTGCCTGGGAAGTTGTCCAATAATAAAGGCGTGAACTTCCCAGGAGTTTATCTATCGGTTAAAGCCATGACCGACAAAGATCGTGAGGATCTAATGTTTGGTTTAGATCAAGGCGTAGATTGGGTAGCACTTTCCTTTGTCCGCAATCCTCAAGATATTATCGAAATTAAAGAGCTAATTTTCAGTACAGGCAAGCAAGTACCAGTAGTTGCCAAAATTGAAAAACATGAAGCTATTGAACAAATGGAAGCAATTTTAGCTTTATGTGATGGCGTAATGGTTGCCAGAGGCGACTTAGGGGTGGAACTACCAGCAGAGGATGTGCCTGTCCTGCAAAAGCAGTTGATTTTAACAGCAAATCGCTTAGGGATTCCTATCATCACAGCTACCCAGATGTTAGACAGCATGGTGAGCAATCCCCGTCCCACTCGCGCCGAAGTGTCGGATGTAGCCAACGCGATTTTAGACGGCACGGATGCAGTAATGCTATCCAATGAAACTGCTGTCGGCGATTACCCAGTAGAAGCTGTAGCGACAATGGCGCGAATTGCCGAGCGCATTGAACAAGAAGAAGCCCACTCAGCAGTACGTCAACTCAGAGATGCTAGGCGTTCTATTCCCAATGCTATTAGTCAAGCTGTAAGTCAAATTGCCGAACAATTGGGAGCGGCGGCAATTATGACCTTAACCCAAACCGGGGCAACAGCTCGCAATGTCTCTAAGTTTCGTCCTAAAACACCAATTTTGGCAATCACGCCCCATGTAAATGTGGCACGACAGCTACAGATGGTATGGGGAGTTAAGCCGTTATTAGTACTAGGACTGCCTTCTACGGGCCAAACATTTCAAGCCGCAATTAATGTCGCTCAAGAAAATCAGTTACTATCTGAGGGCGATTTGGTAGTGATGACTGCTGGCACACTCCAAGGAATTTCCGGCTCGACGGATTTGATTAAGGTTGAAGTGGTGACAGCAGTGTTAGGTCAAGGAATTGGACTAGGACAAGGTTTAGTCAGTGGTCGCGCTAGAGTAGCTCATACTGGAATGGAAGTGAGTAACTTTAACCCTGGAGATATTTTAGTTGCACCCCGCACGAATGCTGATTTTGTCGAAGCAATTCGCAAAGCTGCCGGAATTATTACCGAAGATGAAAGTCTGACAAGTCATGCCGCGGTGATTGGCTTGCGGCTTGGTGTACCAGTAATTGTAGGCGTGAAGACAGCAACTGAAGTAATTCGAGATGGAGCGATTTTAACACTCGATTTGCAACGGGGTTTAGTTTACTCTGGGGCGGTGGGAACACCTTGAAGACGGCAGGAGCCAAGATTTACTTCTGCCTCCTGCCCTCTGACTTGAAAGAGCAGGGGGAGAAAGACATTTTCATGCTGGGCTGTGAAACTTGTTTCATTGGAACTGCCTTCTGCCTTTGTTGATAAAGTTCCTGATTCACGGTTACTATATGTTGAAGCAGCTAAAGCAACAAGCAAAGCAACTCAAGATTGAACTCTATGCTTTGTATCTGGCATGTCAAGATCATCGTGTTCCCTGGTATGCAAAGGCTTTTGTAGCTTGTGTTGTGGCTTACGCATTTAGTCCAATTGATTTGATCCCTGATCCGATTCCTGTTTTGGGGTATTTAGATGATTTAATCTTAATTCCATTGGGGATTAAGATTGCGCTTCAGATGATTCCTTCAGGGGTTATGGCTGAGTGTCGGATACGGGCAAAAGCAAATCCACTGAGCAGTAAACCTAAAAATTGGATAGCTGCCGCAGTAATTGTGATTATTTGGATGATACTGCTGATTGTCACCGTCCGCTGCATACTTCACTTGATTCACAAATAAGTGATTTTATTTATCTTTTGTTTCTCAGCTTATCTGTATCTGTTCATCTCAGACAATCTGCTGCCGAAGCATTTTTCCGCTATGGAAAAACCACTTAACCAGAACGTTTCAGCTTTAGATTTGAATTATGGTACATAATCACGGGGATCACGGACACCAGCACAGCACAGGCAACTACAATCGAGCCTTCATGATTGGCATTGCACTCAACATCGGATTTGTCATTGTTGAGGCAGTTTACGGTATTCTGTCGCATTCGATTGCCCTACTTGCTGATGCCGGACACAATTCCAGTGATGTTTTAAGCTTAATGTTGGCTTGGGGAGCCAGCCTGCTTAGTCGAAAACAGCCTACTCTTCGTTATACCTATGGGCTACGGAGTTCCTCTATCCTGGTATCGCTTCTCAATGCCATTCTTTTGCTTCTGGCAATGGGGGCGATCGCTTGGGAAGCCGTTCAACGCTTCGGTCATCCCCAGCCAATTGCAGGTGGAACGGTAATTTGGGTTGCAGTGGTTGGAATTGTCATCAACACCATTACTGCTCTGCTATTCATGTCAGGACGACATGGAGATTTGAATATTCGTGGAGCCTTTCTACACATGGCAGCAGATGCTGGAGTATCTGCTGGAGTTGTCTTGGCTGGAATTGTGATCATCCTAACAGGCTGGCAATGGGTTGATCCAATCGTCAGCCTGATGATCGTTACAGTTGTCGTCTTTGGTACTTGGCAACTACTGAAAGACTCAGTAAATCTAGCGTTAGATGCTGTTCCACAAGAAATCGAACCCTTAGCAGTTCGCACTTTTCTAACGGAGCGTCCCGGTGTAACTGAAGTTCACGATCTTCACATTTGGGCAATGAGTACCACTGAGACGGCTCTTACAGTTCATCTAGTTATGCCAGGAGGTCATCCCGGTGATGACTTTCTGCTTCATCTGTGTCATGAACTCCATGAGCATTTTAAAGTTGAGCATCCTACGATTCAAATCGAAATAGGGGATTCTCAGCACTCCTGTGCTTTAGCTCCTGATCGGGTTGTTTAAAGCTGATTCAGTAATCTATTGCATGAATAATGGAACGTGTTTTAAAAAGTGGATCTGGTTGGCGGATTGGCTGGAACCCGAATGCACCCGAATTTCAAGGTTTAGTGGGTACAGATAATTGGGCAGTTGAGTTAACCGCAGCCGAGTTAAATGAATTTTGTCGTCTTTTAGCACAGTTGGCAGAGACAATGAAACAACTCACAGCCGAATTGATGGATGAAGAGAAAATTGCTTGTGAAGCCGAAAGCGATTTATTGTGGATGGAAGTAGAAGGCTATCCTCATCTTTACAGTCTGCGCTTTATAATCAATACAGGGCGCTGTGTGGAAGGTAAATGGAATGCTGATGCCGTGCCGAATTTATTGCAAGCTGCTGGGATGCTCAAAGTTTTTTAAATTAGCATCTTGATTATTTTAGAGATTTGCAATATAATCGAAATTCTGACCGGGGCGTAGCGCAGCTTGGTAGCGCGCCACTTTGGGGTAGTGGAGGTCGTGGGTTCGAATCCCGCCGCTCCGATTGACAAAAGACCCTACCTGCTAGTCTTTAACAAAAGATTGGCAGGTTTTTTAATTTCTGTGGCTTTGGGGCAAAGGTGCAATAATTAGATTTCAAATTATTCAATTGAGATCAATGATCAATTCTTTAAGGCGCAACTCACAACTGAAGATTATAGTCAAGTATGGAATTTTAGCAGCGATCGCAGTTATCACTCTGTTTCCCCTATTATGGCTTGTTAGTACAGCCTTAAAATCTCCCACAGAAAATATCTTTCAGTCGCCACCGCAGTTATTACCTAGTCAACCGACACTAAATAACTTTTCTAGTGTGTGGCAATCTTTACCTTTTGGACAATATCTATATAACAGTACCCTGGTAGCAATACTGACCGTAGGCTTAAATCTGATATTTTGTGCTTTAGCCGCTTATCCATTAGCAAGATTATCATTTCCGGGGAGAGACTGGATTTTTATTGCGATCGTCTCTACAATCATGATTCCCTTTCAGATTGTGATGATTCCTTTATTTGTTTTGACAGTCCAGCTAGGCTTAGTCAACACTTATTGGGGAATAATTTTTCCCAGTCTAGCTTCTGCTTTTGGTATTTTTCTGTTGCGACAAGCATTTATAGGTGTCCCCAAAGAAATAGAAGAAGCTGCTCGTATGGACGGCAGCTCAGAGCTAGGCTTATGGTGGCACATTATGTTACCGGCGATTCGACCAGCACTTGTCACCTTAGCTATTTTCGTCTTCATCGGCTCTTGGAGTGACTTTCTGTGGCCTTTAATTGTCATCCAAGATGAAAATTTATATACACTCCCCTTGGGTGTAGCCAAGTTAGCGGGTACATTTTCTTTAGACTGGCGCTTAGTAGCAGCTGGCTCAATAATTTCTATTGCTCCAGTACTATTATTATTTCTATTTTTACAGCGTTATATTGTACCCACAGAAACGGGTAGTGGTGTTAAGGGATAAGAGTAGTATATTTTAGTTAGGCAGATGCATAAGTTCTAAGTTTAATAAGCGCCACTTTTTTTG
>JBBSOP010000249.1:0-7361 GCA_038259655.1 Chroococcales cyanobacterium | reverse complement strand
TCGCTCTCGCGTCCACTCCGAACTTTTTTTGCGACTCAATCCGGCCTGTTCAATTATCGGTCTACCTATTGTTACTTACCAACTTTATACTCACGAAGGAGAACGAGTTTCACGCAATCCCATACTCCGTCAAGAGAGCTTTTTACAACTTGTGTGTAAGTATGAATCACTTTTTAAATCGCATCCGAAGATGTTTGCCCAGTTCGTTTACGACCACGCTTTCATCTCTTACAAAATTGGTCAAAAACGTGCAGCTTTTTTCAATTTATGCTGGGCAATGCAAATAGATCCATCTCATATATTTCCTCGTGTCGCATCTAAGTTTTATCGGTCAGGATTGAAAAAGTTATCAGGTGCATACAAGATATAAGCACTTTGCTTGTTAGTTTTATTTGCTGTACAAATTGAATTGGTAATTTGCCAGTAAATCTAATCTTTCATGCAGGTATTAATGTACAAATCTTGTTTACATCCTATTTAGGATTCCTGAATATATGCCTAAGCTAGTTTCAGTAATTATACCCTGTTTTAATGCGGATAAATGGTTAGCAGAAGCAATTAATAGTTGTTTGAAACAGACTTATCGTAATATTGAAGTTATTGTAATTGATGATGGTTCTACAGACAATTCTTTAGAAATTATCAGAAGTTACGGTAATCAAGTTATCTGGCAAAGTTCACTCCATAAAGGAGGAAATTATGCTAGAAATAAAGGCTTAGAATTATCTAAAGGAGAGTATATTCAGTATTTGGATGCAGATGATTATATTTTACCAGAAAAGATAGAGCGACAAGTCAATTTTTTAGAAGCAACAAAAGCAGATGTTGTTTATGGTGACTGGAGACATCAGCGCCATTTACCTGATGGTTCAAGTTTTTTAGATAAGATAGAAATTTCTGAGGTGCAAGCAGATATTCTAGCTGCTCTACTGGAAAATTGGTGGGTTGCTCTTGCTGCTTTACTTTATAAAAGAACCGCAGTAGAAAATAGTGGTGGATGGGATGAAACTCTATCTGCGGCGCAAGATAGGGATTTTCTACTATCAGTAGTAATGAATAATCATCAGGTTGTATACCAATCTGGCTGTTATTCCATCTATAGAAGATACGGTTCTGTAACAGTTTCGACATCTTCTAAAAGCCGTTGGTTAAAAAGCCATTATTTAGTATTAGAGAAGGTAGAAAGGCAACTGTTGCACAATAACAGACTTTCCATGCAGTATCGCCATGCTTTAGCTAAATCATATTTTGAACTGGCGCGGGAATCTTTATCTATTGACTACTCACAATATTTAAGCTTTTTAGAAGAGACTTTAACTTTATTTCCAGAATTTAAAGCCAACAGTAAAAGACCAGTGTATCAGCTTGTGCAAGACCTTCTAGGTTTTCGACGGGCTGAAAGAATTGCCTGTCAAATTTTACTGGTGAAGCAATTTATATATTCAATTTTTGTTCACTCAAGAGGACAACTTAGTATTACATCTTAATATAGTTGCAGCTATTTTATTCTATCGACTAATACAAGCGATCGCTGACTCTAATTTTCCCTTATCAACAACTTCAAACAGATGTTAGGATGCAATTAATTATACTTTTTAATTGATACCATCCTTACAAGTTATGAAAAAGCAACTTACTGTATATAAATTTAATACCACATATTTGTGGAAGTTTTTTCAATCGGGTGTATTAATATTACTAGCATTGAGCATACCTTGGTTACTGCACATAGATCCTGCCTCGGCACAAGAATCTGTGAATACAAATGCTTTTAATCCCCAAATACTTTTACGGAATGCTTTGCAATGTATTGATAGCCTTGGTGCAGTGGGAGCTTTAGCCTTTATCGGTCTTTACATTATTGGTGCTGTTGCTTTTTTACCAGGCACAATTCTAACCTTGGGTGCTGGTGTTGTCTTTGGCGTAGTTTGGGGTTCTGTTTACGTGTTTGTTGGTGCAACATTAGGAGCTACTGCTGCTTTCCTGGTGGGACGTTATTTAGCTAGGGGTTGGGTTGCTAATAAAATTGCAGGTAATAAAAAATTTGCTGCTATTGACCAAGCAGTCGGCAGAGAAGGATTAAAAATTGTTTTATTAACGCGACTTTCCCCAGTATTTCCTTTCATTTTATTAAATTACGCTTTTGGAATTACGGGAGTTTCACTCAGAGACTACTTTATTGGCTCTGTAGGGATGATTCCTGGAACTATAATGTACGTTTATATTGGTTCACTGGCTGGTAATCTGGCCATGATTGGTACTGAAGCTCAACCCACTAACCCTACCGTGCAGTGGGCAATTCGGATTGTAGGTTTGATTGCCACGATCGCAGTTACAGTTTATGTTACCCGTATTGCTCAAAAAGCTCTAGAAGATGAAGTGATTAAAAGTTAAATACCTCAAGAAACACTTATCAGCTAATTGTGGCATTTTCAATTTTCCAAAAGGTATAACCCAATGTCCAATTTAGAATCAGAGCGAGTCATAGTCCGCCCAGTAGATGAATATAATCAAAAACTGGTTTCTTATGTCCATCCGCCCAATTGGGTAAATCCCCAACCTGCTGATTGTTACGACTTAGTAGTAATTGGTGCTGGAACGGCGGGATTAGTCGTAGCGGCGGGTGCAGCAGGACTGGATTTGGGTTTGAAAGTGGCATTGATTGAAAAGTATCTCATGGGTGGAGATTGCTTGAATGTGGGTTGTGTACCATCTAAAACTGTGATTCGTTCTGCTCGTGTAGTTGGCGAAATCTGGGATGCCAAAAAGCTGGGAATTAATATTCCCCAACAAATTGATGTTGATTTTACCGCAGTTATGGCGCGGATGCGGCGAGTAAGAGCTGGTATTAGCCATAATGACTCGGCTGAACGTTTTCAATCTCTGGGAGTTGATGTTTTTTTGGGTAGCGGTCGATTTAATAGTCAAAATACTGTGGAAGTTAACGGCAAAATCCTCAAGTTTAAAAAAGCAGTCATTGCTACAGGAGCCAGAGCCGCAAGACTTTCAATTCCAGGAATCGAAGAGGCAGGATATCTAACTAACGAAACAGTCTTTTCCCTTATCCAACGACCGAAAAAGTTAGCGGTAATTGGTGGCGGCCCTATCGGTTGCGAATTGGCTCAGGCTTTCCGGCGGCTGGGTTGTGAGGTGGTACTTTTCCATAGTGGTTCTCACCTTCTGAATAAAGAAGATGCTGATGCTGCGGAAATTATTCAAAATGTCTTGGTTCAAGAAGGCATACGCTTGGTACTAAATTGCCAATTAGAAGAGGTAGCAACTGTCACCGATGGCAAGCGACTTTACTTTTGCGTAAATGGTCATCGAGATTCTGTCACCGTAGATGAAATTTTAGCGGGTGCGGGACGTGCGCCAAATGTGCAAGGGCTAAATTTAGAAGTTGTAGGGGTGGAATACGACCAACATCAAGGTGTGAAGGTAAACGATTATCTGCAAACCACAAATTCCAAAATTTATGCTGCTGGTGATATCTGCATGAATTGGAAGTTTACCCATGCAGCCGATGCCGCAGCGCGAATTGTAATTAAGAATACCCTGTTTTCTCCCTTTGGCTTAGGACGCTCCAAATTGAGTAGTTTAGTGATGCCGTGGGTAACATATACTGACCCAGAAATTGCCCATGTAGGAATGTACGAACATCAAGCGCAGAAAATGGGCATCGATGTGACTACAATTAAGATTACTTTTAATAGTGTAGATCGAGCGATCGCAGATGGTGAAGAGTCAGGATTTGTTAAGATTCACCACAAAAAAGAATCTGATGAAATTATTGGTGCAACTATAGTCGCTAGCCATGCAGGCGAGATGATTTCAGAAGTGACTACAGCAATTGTCAATAAAATCGGTTTGAGTAAATTGAGCAGTGTAATTCATCCTTATCCAACTCAAGCTGAAGCAATTAAAAAGGCGGCAGACGCTTATCGTCGTACATTATTGACACCGCGCACTAAAAAGTTATTAGGATTTTTGACAAAGCTTTCTTAAGAGAAATTAACAATACTTAGACAGCAAATTTACCTGACTCATAACTTTAGATTTTTCTAACAATCCTTTGCTATTACTTATTTATTGTTCTTGGAATAACAAAAAATGAGATGCACCCTCAAATAAGTCTATTCAGCAAAGGTGTGTCTTTTTCCTTAACGGGTGACACAGCCGATGGGTAGGGCTAAATTAGGCTTGGGCTGTAAAGTCTTTACAGAATGTAACCGAAACCATTATTTCTACCGGGTTCAAATTTTTAACCAATTTGCTTATTGCTGTGCAGATTTATTGAGCCACAAAGCCCAAGATCCTAACAGGGAACGTTCGACCATTACTAGTTTCAGTGAGATCACCGTTGACGATGAAATCGGGTCTAGTTCCGCTACTGTTGCAGCCAAAATTGGACAAGCCGAAAAAGCCACCATACACTGCTAAAGTTTCTTCTGTAGATAAATCCACCAATAAATCAGATTCATCAGATTCAATAATTTGATGATTTGCCGACATACTTACCTCATTTATTAACAAATCAATTAGCCCAATAAACATTTATTCTCTCATCTAATTGTAAGTAGAAAATATATTATTGAATAGCTAATTGTTTCTCACCAATAATAGTAATTAAAAACCAATTTAGTAATTAGCCAAAAGTAATATATAAGTCAGTGGCTTAAGTAAATATTTTGACAGAAATTATGAATATTAGACCCATCCGAGAATTCAATTCGATTAAAAATAAAATGTTATGTTTTATTTTTGTAAATCTTAATATGTTGGCATATAAAACTTTTGTAGATTGTTCAACATGATTGATTATGTTGAAACTCAAAATTTAAACTGAATTTCCCTGTATAAATACTATCATTAACTATGCCGAACACTAGTTCTTACGTTGCCATAATCTTATACATCCTAATATTGGCAGTACTAAATCCGAAACACCTCCCGTATATAATTTCCAATTCCGCAATGGAAAAGTTTACTTTCGTCTGGATTTGGACAAATCAACATTAAATACCGAAATCACATATCAAGGAATAGGTGGTTATCGTCCTTATGTACGTTGGATAGCTGTGGAATAGCTTAAAAACAAGTTAATTCACTAACTTTCAGGCAAAAAGACTTAATTTTATATTTTGATAGCTTGATCATTAAAAATTATTTTACAAAATAAAGTCAGGAAAATTACAAGTTTGACGTTTCTTATTCCCACTTTCCCCTAGACTAATGGCAGCAAACTTGTTCAAACTAGCTGAGGAAAGTAGACTTTGACTGAGACGAACAATTTAAACTCTATCCTTCATAATGTCACCCGTAGAGAACTGCGGGATTTAGTGCGGACTCAGCTGCAAATGCTGCTAGAGTCGGGGGACTTGCAGGGAGCAAAAGCTATTCTTGTACCTGTGCAACCTGCGGATATTGCGGAGGCGATTGAAGGATTGCCAGAAACAATGCACGCTTTAGCTTTTCGCTTGCTTTCTAAAACTGAGGCCATTGAGGTTTATGAATATCTTGATTACAGTGTTCAAGAACATTTAATTACAGAACTCAAAAGTCAGGATGTTCGAGACATTGTAGATAAAATGTCTCCAGATGACCGAGCTAGGTTATTTGACGAATTACCTGCAAAAGTTGTCAATCGTTTATTAGAGCAACTAAGTCCAGGAGAACGCGAAGCTACAGCCCAACTTTTGGGTTATGAAGCTGATACTGCTGGGCGAATTATGACACCAGAGGTTATATCTTTAAAGGAAAATTTTACAGTTGGTGTTGCCTTAGAACGGATTCGCACCCTCGCTAATGCTAGCGAGATGATTTATTACCTTTACGTTACTGATGCTGCTAGGCATTTAGCTGGGATGTTGTCACTACGTGATTTGGTGACATCTCAGCCAGATGAACCAATTGGCGAAATTATGACCCGTGATGTGGTATATGTCCATACAGATACAGACCAAGAAGAAGTTGCTAGATTAATCCAAAGATATGACTTTTTGGCTGTACCAGTTGTAGATCGAGAACACCGTTTAGTGGGTATTGTCACCGTCGATGATGTGATTGATATTCTGCAACAAGAAACTACTGAAGATATCTATGCTTTAGGTGGTGGCGTGCAGTCCGATGGCGACAATTATTTTCAAATGAACTTACTAGAAGTTGCCCGTAAGCGTGTTGTCTGGTTATTTGTTTTACTGATTACTAATACAATTACAGGCACGATTATTAAGTCACAAGAGGATATTTTGACAAAAGTGGTAACACTGACGGCATTTATTCCTTTGCTGACAGGTACAGGCGGTAATGTGGGCGCTCAGTCTTCTACAGTGGTAATTCGGGGGATGAATACCGATGAAATCCGATCGCTTGGTGCATTGCAAGTGGTGGGGCGCGAAGCGATCGCTGGGGCTTTATTGGGAGTAATGTTAGGCTCTATTGCTACTATCTGGGCTTACTTTTTGCAAGGACGGATAGAAGTAGCGATCGCAGTAGGCGTTAGTCTGGTGGCTATTTCTATTTTAGCTTCTATCTCTGGTTCCGCACTCCCGTTTTTGTTCCGCTTTCTGCGTTTAGATCCAGCTTTAATGTCAGCGCCATTTATTACTACAGCAGTTGACGTACTTGGCGTTTTGATTTACTTTAACTTGGCGCGGGTAATTTTACATTTATGAGTTGTAAGTTGTGAGTGGTGAGTTGCGAGTTAAATATTTTTTAATTTAAAACTCCTCACTCCTCACTTTTAATTTTTACAATTCTGAGGCAGTATCTGGGGCAACGACTTCACCAGTCCCTAATTCCAGTATCAAGTCCTGATAAGTAATCAATTCACTAAGTTCTTTAACTTGTAAATTCATCTCTTCACAAGCTTGCCGCAATTCTCGTGAGAATTTATTAAGATCATCACCGTAGCCACATTGATAAGCAGCAGTTTCAATTCCCTGCTTAGCATTTGCTCTAGCACAATCTACTAGTTCTGTGCCATGCAATGGTTTTGCAGATGCCATAATTCGTAATTATTTATTAGGTGTGCGTCGATAGCTAGATTAACAATCGTTCAGCATTAACGCATCCCCCTGATGGATGAATAAAAAGACAGAGTTAGAAATTAAAAGTCAAATTTTCTCATTTCTAACTCCTAACTCTTCATTTTTAACTATTAATTTTCCCTCATACCAATTCTTTGTGAAGCCGCACATTATTTTGACCCCTCCCCGCCAAAGCTGCGCTTTTGCTCCCCTCCCCTTACCAAGGCTACGGTGTACACACAAGTACTATCTGAAAGGGTTTCAGGCGTTATAGACCCCTTAAATCGTCATTACGAGCGCAGTGATAACGGAGCGAAGTAATCACATAATCCC
>JBBSOP010000248.1:0-7366 GCA_038259655.1 Chroococcales cyanobacterium | reverse complement strand
TTACCTGTTTCGCCATTAAATTTGAAGCCCCTGACTCTGCCTAGAACTTCGCCTGTTTCGGTGATTACTTCCCAGTTAATCAAATTACTGAGGGTTTCAACTTCAATATCTTCGATGACATCTTCATTATCAACCAGGATGACATCCCCGATTTGGTTGACGTTGTTGAGGTACATATAGCGTGGTAGACCAGAAATAGAGATCAGGCTGTCTCGTAAGCCAAGAGCCACAACCTCTCTTTGATCTATATCAACCCAAATTTGATTGACAATACCTAGCCGCTTACCGTTGTCGCGGGTAATTACCTGGGTGTTTAATATGTCGGAACGCCTAATTATCTGTTCAGAGGTCATTCTATACCGAGTCCTGATCTCGAATCCGGTTTATCTATACACTATTATTAACAAAAACTCAAGCAGATGTATTCGAGGATTGTAACTTAATTCCCAAAACTTGGGTATAAGCTCCCCGTGCTTGAGTAACGCCGATTGTGCGTTCGGCTGATTCTATCATCGGACGACGCAAACTCACAACAATAAATTGGGCTTGTTGTGCCTGTTGTTTAATCATTCTAGCTAATCGCTCTACGTTTGCCCCATCCAAAAACATATCTACTTCGTCAAATGCATAAAATGGCGATGGGCGATAGCGTTGCAAAGCAAAGATAAAACTCAAGGCGGTGAGAGATTTTTCTCCCCCTGACATGGAAGCTAGACGCTGTATAGGTTTACCTTTGGGATGAGCGACTAAATTTAAGCCGCTGCTAAAGGGATCTTCAGGATTTTCGAGTTGCAAGTAGCCGTCGCCGTCGGAAAGAATGGCAAAAATAGATTGAAAGTTTTCATTAACAGCGTCAAAGGCTTCTTTAAAGGCTAGTTGACGCAATGTAGTAAAGTTTTCAATCCGCAAAAGTAATTCGGTACGCTCTGCTTCTAGGGTTTCCAGCTTTTGTGTCAATTCTTCGAGGCGGTTTTGGGTACGTTCGTATTCTTCCAATGCCAGCATATTTACGGGTTCCATCGCCTGCAAACGTTTGGCAAGCGATCGCAATTCTTTTTGCAATTCTTCTAAATCTACTTGATTTGGCACTTCTGGTAAGGGATTGGGCAATTCTGCACCGACATCCCGCAACTGATTTTGCAAAGCAATTAATTCATCTCGTCGCTTTTGTTGAGTTTCTTGAAGTTTTTCGATTTCCCATTCCAATTGTTGTTGACGCAAAAGATGCGATCGCACTTCTTGTTCGGTGGCATCGCGTTTGTGTTTCTCTTCGCCTAAATTTTGCTCCAATTGGCTGAAAATAGTACGGGTTTCGGAAATTTGATTATTCAACGCCTCAGATGTCTTCTTCAGTTCACTGAGTTGATTTTGCTGCGTTGTTTGCTGCTGCTGATATTGAACAATTCGCGCCTCGGCTTCTTGGATGCGTTCTTGTAACCGCTGCTGCTGATTTTCTAAATTTTTTAATCTTTGTTCAGCTTCTCTTAAAGCTGATTCGCGTTGTTGTAATTGTTGCTCTTGAATTTTAATTGTCCCTTGGATTTGTTGCCATTCACTAGGGGTTTGGGATGCTTCCAACTCTGCTAAAGCTTGGCGTAGTTGTTGTAACTGAGTTTCTTGTCCTGGTAATTCTTGTTCTAAAACTTCCAGGCGAGATTGAGCCGTGGCAAACTTTTCGCTGTTTTGGGCAAGTTGCGATCGCGTCCCTTCTAACTGTGCTGTTAATCCCTTAATATCTTTCTGTAACTGCTCCAACTGTAACTGCTGTTCTCGCCTAGCTTGACGCGCTTCTGTAAGTTCTTGGGTGAATTTTTTTGTCTTGGCTGATAAAGAAGCGATCGCTTCATCACAACGGTTTAAAATGCGCTCAATATCCACCAAGCGACTTCGCAAATTAATCACTTCATCTGATTCTGTAGCTTCGCCTTTGCCAAATCGCAAAGCTGAACGCTGGTTACTGCTACCACCAGTCATTGCACCACTAGTTTCTAATAACTCCCCGTCTAAAGTGACAATCCGATACAGTCCTAAATTTTTACGCGCCGCCTCTAGATTGGCAAAAACTACCGTGTTGCCAAAAACATAACTAAAAATATCTTTATAACGGCGATCGCAATCAATTAAATTAACAGCATAGTTAATAAAGCCATTAGCAAACCGTAAAGTCGCATCTTGAGTAAGTTTGTGAGCATGAATTTTATTCAGCGGTAAAAAAGTTGCTCTCCCAGCGCGTTTTTGTTTGAGCAGTGCAATCCCCGCCGCCGCGATCCCGTCATCTTCCACCACAATATGCCCCAAGCGTCCACCAGCCGCAATTTCCAAAGCTAACTGATGGCGGGAATCCACTCGTCCTAACTGCACAACTAAACCGCAAACACCAGGCATTCCCGATTGTAAAATCACTTTACTAGCTTGGGTTCCCTGTACTTCTTGCTGTGCTTGGGCTTGGGCTTCTATTCTATCTAACTGCCGTTGTTTTTCTCGTTGCTCTTGCAACAAACGGTTTTGGGTTTCTTGTTGAATTTTTAGCTCTTGTTCTGTCGCTGCCAGATTTTGGGCTAAATCTTGAATAGGTTCACTAGAAGTATTAAACGCCGTTTCCACCCGACTACATTCAGATTGTTTTTCTGTTAATTGCGGTTCTACAGTGGCAATTAACTGAGTTTGTTCGGTGATTAGCTGCTGTACTTGATGATTGCGTTCTTGAAGTTGTGCTTGTTCTGTACGTTGCGGTTCTAGAGTTTGCAGCAAAGTTTCAATTTGGCGGTTGAATGCAGTTTGTTGTTGTACCCAAGCTTCCGAAGCCGAGGCGATTTCTGCTGCTGCTTCCCGTGATGCGTCTAAAGCTTGCTGTGCTTCATCTCTTTGCTGCCGACAATAAACAATAGATTGCCCTTCTACACCCTGGGTTTGGGTAATTTCTACCAGAGAACGTTGATGTTGTTGAATTTCTTGGGCTTGTTGAGTTAGATGTTTGGCAGTTTCTTGAGTGGCTGTCGTTAATTCCGTTTGTTGACGCTGTAATTGTTTCCGTTCCGCCTCTTGAGTAGCGAGACTAGCTTGTACTGCTAAAACTTCCTCTTCTCCCAAAGCCTTCACATGAGCATTGAGTTCCTCAAGTTGTGCGGTTTTTTGAGCAATTTCTGTATTAAGATTTGTGAGTTGAGTTGTAAGCTCCCCAGAAGTGCGATCGCCCGTTTGAATATCGTGAACTAACTTTTCTTGTTGTGCTTGTAGCGATCGCCATGATAAAACAGCTTCCCAAGATTGCTTATGTAGAAATTCCGTGCGGAGTTTTTGATACTTCTCAGCTTTAGCCCGATCTTGAGACAAGCGATCGCGTTGTGCAGTTAACTCCGTCTCAATAATCCGACAGCTATCTTCCTTATCCTTCACCTCATCTAAAGTTTTCTTAGCTTGATTAATCTTGCGATCAAACGCAGCCACCCCTGCCAACTCATCAATAATTTCCCTACGTTCCTTAGCATTCATCGAGATAATGCTAGTGACATCCCCTTGCAGCACAACATTGTAACCTTCAGGATAAATCCGCAGATTATTAAGTTCCTCATGCAACTCCGTCAGCGTACAAGAAACCCCATTGATATAATAATTTGACGTATAACTCCCTTGATGACTTACCCGCAACCTTCGAGTAACACTCCACTCAGTAGGGCATGGGGCATTGTCCTTATCTTCCTCACTCTGCGCCTCTGCGCCTCTGCGTGATAAATCCTCCCCCACCAAATCAAACGTCACCGTCACACTAGCCTCAATCGCAGCCCGTCCCCTAGCCGTTTGATTATTATTAACCAAATCCGGCAGGCGATCGGCCCGCATTCCCTTAGAACTGGAAAGTCCTAGACAAAATAGCAGCGCATCCAGAATATTAGATTTACCCGAACCATTTGGCCCAGAAATAACAGTAAACCCCGGTAGCAGAGGGACTGAGGTAGTACCACCGAAGGATTTGAAGTTGGTAAGTTCCACGCGCTTGAGATGCACCATAGAATAACATACGTAATACCAGTACTTTCAGCTGATGTTGTCTTTTAAATGCTCAAATAATGTTCAAAAGAGCTATTTTAGATAATTTATCCTTCATTTAGGGTAAGGAAATTAATAGCTAACCTTAAGCAGGTTATGGAGGTAACAGGTAAAAGCTTGGTTTGAGGGATAAATAGATTTTATGTATTTGGCAGATATCTATATACTTCAACCAATTCAACTAGTAATTTCAATGGCTGAATTGGTTGAAATCTTGACTATGTAAGGAGAACGGAGAGGGGGGGATTCGAACCCCCGTTGAGTTGCCCCAAAACGCATTTCGAGTGCGTCGCATTCAACCACTCTGCCACCTCTCCATTTATTTACGGATTTGATCTAGATTCGTGAATATGAAGCGCGATCGCATCCTGACGAGATTATAACACCCGACTATGATATTACCGTGTTTATTAGCTTTGGGATAATGCATGACTAACCCAAGCTAAATTTCTGATAAGGTTTTACCGATGATATCTCCCTTTCCCCACAATCCTAAAGCCACGGTTGTACCATCTTCTAAATAAGTAAAAGTCCGAACAAAACCCGCTTCAATCTTCCAGAGTCTATTTGGTTACGCTGGCATAAATGACCGACGCGTAAAAATCTGCTGAGAATTTTGCCTGGGTGGGTTAGAAATACTGGAGTATAAAGATACCATAGTAAATATTACTGTTTGTCGATACAGTAGCCGTAGTATATATATCAGCTTATTGGAACTGATGAGTATGAAATTAACAACCTTTTTTAATGAAAGTTCATCGAACTGAGGCTAAATTCCAGAGCCGTCAAGAAACTCTGCAATCATCAAATCTGTATTGTTCTTACCGTCATCGGTTGTTTGGTCGTTTTCTGGAGTTGGTAGGTAACTTGACGGAATTTCTAAATGCTCCAATTGCTGTTCTAGAGCCTTAACTCGTTCAAATAAAGCGCGGATTACTTCTGCTTCTACGTCTCGCACTTGATCGTGAGCTAAAGCATCAACACTCAAGTTGTTCTGACGAGTTACCCGCCCTGGAATCCCGACTATTGTGGTATTACTGGGTGCATTTCTCAACACCACTGAACCTGCTCCAATACGGACATGATCGCCAATATGAATATTGCCCAAAACCTTTGCACCGGCTCCTACAACTACATGGCTACCTAAAGTCGGATGGCGCTTACCGCTTTCTTTGCCAGTACCGCCAAGGGTAACACCTTGATAAATTAGAGCATAATCACCCACGATTGCTGTCTCACCAATTACTACACCCATACCGTGGTCAATAAATACTCCTTTACCAATGACTGCCCCAGGATGAATTTCAATTCCAGTCAAGAACCGACTTAGATGAGACATAAACCTCGGTATAAAAGGAATCTTAGTTTTATGCAGTCGGTGGGCTAGACGATGGAACAGCAGAGCTTGGAATCCAGGATAACAGAACAAGACTTCCAGCCAGTTACGGGCTGCTGGGTCACGCTCATAAATTGTTCGCAAATCAGTTAGTAGCATACTTGGTTAAGATCATTGGTGTTAGGTTACCGAAGAAGCGGAGGGGCAGGGGGCTCTTAGCAGGGGGAGCAAGCCCTGTCCTGGAGCCGTGGAGCGCAGCGGAACATGGGTATGTTCGCGTAGCGTGTCCAAGACTTGCCCCGCCCTTCTAGGGCGCTCGAACTGAGGCGGAGTACAAGCTCCGTCTCAGTTTTCCCCTTGCTAAGAGCTCCCTGCTCCCCTGCCTCTTTTGACGGAAATAAGGGGAGACGCTAAAAGCGAGTTGCCTCCTACCCCCTGCCTCTTTCAAATTTTGTTTATTCTCGCGTAATTGGTATGTTTAACCAATCACTTAATTCCTGAGCTAACCATTCGATTTCTGCTTCAGATTCAATCGCACCACCACTACCACCAAGCTTATACTTGTACACTCCTGACCAAATATCTAATTGCGCTGGAACCCCAACTCTAGAGCCTTCAGAGTCTTTAGTAAAGTGTTTGGAAATATAAACCAGTTTAGTAATACTTTGTCTTGGTGATGGCCGGGGGCGATGGAATTTAAAAGCAAATAATTCCCAAGTTAAAGCAATTTGCTCTTGATTCAAGCATAAGTGGATACGTCCAAACATATTAAATAGAAACGTATACACCATAAACGAACCTGCACCCCAAAAAGGCAGTGAAAACAAAGCAAAGGGAATATTAAGGGGAAAAGGGGCAGAAAGAGCGCCAATTGTCCAGAATAGGATAAATGAGTTCCAGGCGATCGCAAATAAACTCAAAAATACCATCGAAGGCTTAAAGCCAACTGGTGGAACAACGATGTCTAAATGATCCCAATCCTTAGATAGTTGAATTGTACTACCAGCCGGTTTAATAACAATTAAAGCAGTGGTGTCAGGAAAATGCGACTCATCTAAAGCCTTCAGCGCCACACTTGCAGAACTAAAGCGCTTTTCTAAGTTGGGTTCAGTCATCCACTGCAACCAGCGAGTGAAATTAGGACTTAAATTAGTCGATTGCTCAAATTGAAACCGAAAATCTTTTTGGGGTAAATCGGCTGGATGAACACCAGTCACTAAAAAAATGAGCGTTGCACCTAAACTATAAAGGTCAGAGGCTGGGACGGTGCGGCCACCAAATTGCTCTGGTGGCATATATCCGTAGGTTCCGACTACAGTTCTAGTTCCACCTTCTGTAGCTAAGACAGTTTGTACTGAGCCAAAATCTACCAGATAAACTTGACCAATATTATTGCCAGAGCGATCGCCTAATAAAATATTGCTAGGCTTAAGATCACGGTGAATCACAGGCGGATGCAGTTGATGTAAATAAACGAGAATCTCTAAAAGTGTCTTGGCTATCTGCTGAATTTCGGCTTCTGTGAAATTCCGCCCCGTTTGCAGGTATTGCTCTAAAGTTTGAGCTGGGATATAACTCTGTACGAGGGCAAATCCTTTGATAGTAGGTGAATTTACTTCAAAATAGTCTAAATATCGAGGAATCAAGGGATGTGACAAAGATTTTAAAGTTTCAGCTTCACGCTCAAACAACTTGAGATCGTCCCATTCAAAATCACTACTAAAAGAAAGTAACTTAATAATTACTAGTTCACTAGTTGTTTGATCTTGAGCTAAAAATGTCCGCCGCCCTGCCTTTTTGCTTAACTGCTGTTGGACTTCGTAGCGATCGCCTAATATTTCCTTAATCATAATTATTGCTGATGACGCTACATTTAAAAGTTTTTATAGTTTATAGCTGGTCAAATTAGACAAGCCAATATCTTTATAGTATAAATGCGTGTTTTTATGCCTTCCCAACTTTGGCCTTACATCACCCCTGGTA
>JBBSOP010000247.1:0-7369 GCA_038259655.1 Chroococcales cyanobacterium | reverse complement strand
TTCATCGAACTCACGTTAATGATTATGTTTTAACTGTTTCTGCACCTTATTCCTACGCAAAACGAAAATACTAAGCATACCCAGACCGAAGAGTCCGCCGAAGTTGGAAGGCTCTGGGACTGCTGTAGTAACGTTGATATTGTCTAGATTCAGAGAGGATACCTCTGGGGCTGGGGTGAGAATGATTTGCAGCGAGTCCAAGATTTGTTGTGAATTAGTACTTGGAATCGTTGTGAACGAATTATTCAAATCAATCGTGCCAGTAGTAGATAGCACCAATTGATTGTTCAAGAAACCTTGGATAGAAAATTCACTACCTCTTGCAGCATTACTAGTTAGATCAACACTAGCGAAAGTAAACAATTTAGTTGTGTTCTCGGTAACATTGATTGAAGACGTTGTTAGTTGGGAAATAGGCCCTGCAAAAATAGAAGGGGTAGGATTACCAAAAAGTTGTCCCACAAACCAATCACCTTCAGCTGGAGTAACTGTAAAGTTACCTTCAGTAGTTCCAGTAAAAGGATCAAAATTACCACCTGATAGAGAGTTGAAAGTAATAACCGAAGCATTGGCGATTCCTGCTCCCAAGGAACAGGCAACGAAAGCTGTTAAAGCTGTAGTCTTTGTAAGCTTGTTAATGAAGTTAATCATTGATGTTATTCCTCTTTTGACTTGATTAATGCAAGGTTTGTGGAAAGGTATTTCTTTAGGCTTTACAGAACATTAGAGGTAAGTAATAATGTCTGCGATCAATACATTGCTTACTAAGAAATTGAAAGTAGGTTATTAATTCCTTGGCGACGTTACACTGAGATATTTATTTTGTAAAAACCTGCAAGATGTGTTCAAAAGGCTTGGCTTTTTATTGCGAATAAAGGCTTTATTGACTTTGATGTAGCAAATTTGCAGATACAGACAAGATGGAATTTTTCAGGACATCTTGCCGGAAATTACACGTTTTTCAGTTCAATGGCTACTAAGGTGAAATTCCAATTATTTGTTAGCCGTGATCTTAGTGACTTCCTCTGGAAGCAGCACTTTGGCATCACCTGGATAGGGCTGATTAAAGCCTCTGGTTCCATACCAAATCGCCCGATTGAGCAAGTTTTCATCCTGTTCATCGGGAACCAGTCCTTGCTTGTTAAACATCTGTGTTGATGCCTCAAGCCAAGCTTTTTGTACCTTACTCATAGCAGTGGTAGATCCAGGATTGAGTTCATCAAGGGCAATCTGGTTAGGTACTGCATTAAAGGGAGTAAAGTCGGGTTTGTCAGTAAAAGCGTTGTACATCGGTGTAGCAATCAATGTCATCTGATTGGTCGGTGGTAGCCCCAGGATTTGTTCGATCGTCCGTCGCATATCCACCTGCGTATAGTAAGTACTATCAACTACGCCACGTTTAGCATAGGGACTAATCACCAGTGCTTCTGTGCGATGCCCGTCCACGTGATCAACACCATTTTGGGAATCGTCTTCCACAATAAATATGGCGCTTTTCTTCCAGCAAGGGCTGTGGCTGATAGCATCGACGATGCGACCAACTGCTAGGTCATTATCTGCTACCTGAGCGCGAGGGGTAGGGGAATTGGCAGAAGTACCAGAGGTATGGTCGGTGTTAAGCGCCATGACTGTCAAATCTGCTAGTCCGCAAGTGCCTTTAGGAGCTTGTGTAAATTCTTTAAGGAAGATATCAGCACGGTAAATGTCAGGAATTTGGTTAGTATAGTTGGGGAAGTCCCGCACCAAGAGGCGATCAAGGGAAGGTACATCAGACTTGGTTTGGTAGGCTCCAATCGGGAGATGAAGCTTACCTGTCTGTTTGCCTTCCAAAATCAATGCATCTCTGTACCAGTCAATCCAGTTACCAAATTCGGTGGTATCGTCCACTGGGAGGAATTGGTTGGCATACTCGCCGTAGACACGTACACTCTTACCATTTTTGAGCGCATTATCCCATAGGAATCCTGTCGGTACGTAAGCCAAACTGTCGCCACCATTAAATGGATAGCTGCGGAAGAAGTTACCAAATGCCTTCTCAAGATAATCAGGAGCAATTCCTTGCACACTCCATTGGTGTCCATCAGCAGACAGAACGCCACTGTCGTAGAAGTTATCCAGTAGTGGAAATTGCTTGGTCAAGGCGTGGAGATTGGGCGTTACTGCTTCGCCAAACAAGAGTAGATTGGGATCACCATTACCACGGGGGTCATCCGCAAACACCTGATCATAGGTGCGATTTTCTTTAATAATATAGACAACATGCTTAATCAGTGAAGGATCGCCAATTCGTCGGGGAATCGCTCGTAAGGGGGCATTTGGTGAGCCGGGTTTATTAGAAATCCGATCTTTAAGCAGACTATTATTTTGGCGAACCTGGGCGCTGTAGTAAGTTAGATCTCGTGAGTTGGGATAGGGAATCAGCGAAGTACTTCCCACGTAAGCATAAGTGCTTTTACCTATCGTACGTACACCTCCGATAGTGGTGGTACGGTTGGGGCCTAAGGAGCCTACTCCTTTGACGTTAGCGACGACAAGTTGTCTGCGATCGCTATCCACGGCTAAAGCCCCAGGATACCAGCCTGTTGGCATTAATCCTCGTAACTGGGCAGTTTGCTCCATGCCTTTCCAGTTAAAAACGGCGATCGCGTTTGTTGTTCCCAAACTGACAAACAATCGATTCCCCACCATCGCCAATGAATTTGGCATACTGCCAGCGGGAACGTCACCACCAAACGGTTGAATTTCAATCGTTTGAACTACTTTATCCGTCTTTTTATCAATCACCGAAACACTATCGCTGTGGGTGTTGGCTACAAATAGATACTTTTCGTGCTGTATCATGCCAGTTGGTTGCAGACCCACCTTAATATCTTGCACTTTCGTTTGAGTGTGCAAATCTACCACTGAGACCGTACCTGTAATGGAACCCCCAGTTTCCCTATCAGCCACAATCGGCGTTCCGTAGGAGTTATTTGTGAAGTCCCCCTCAACTGCTTTACGCCCACCTTGGTTACTTACATAGGCTTTTTGACCAGCAATTATGACTGCGTGAGGCGCATTCCCCACGGGTATTTCATTTACTAGTTGACGAGATGATAAATTGAAAACACCAAGACTGTTTTTGCCATTAAGAGCGATGTAGAGTGTTTTTCCATCTTCCGAGAGTGCCATTCCACCGGGATAAGATTTTTCATCTGGTAGATTCACAGACTCATCCAGAGAAAGCGTACCATCAGTAGCAACGTTCGCAATAACTAACTTACCGCTAGCATCAGAGGCAAACAATTTACTACCATCCTTGGAGTAAACAATCCCATCAAAGGAAGCACCACCATTTGGAGGGCTAAACTCTTGCTTGAGTTTACCCGTCGATAAGTCTATCAAAACAATGAATTGACCTTCACTGCTACCTACAGCGTTCAAGAAAGCAGCGGTTTTACCATTGGGACTGAGAGTTACGGCAACGGGACGACCGTTAAACTCAATCTGTTTGCCCGCAGGAATAATGAACTGACCCGTATTTACTAATACTGAACCATCTGGTTGCCGTCCTACTTTAATGGACTCAGGAAAGATCGCGGCTGCTTTGGACACCATACTATCTGCAATTAGGACAATCAAAGCAAATTTAAAGGTAGTCCGCAGTATCCCTTTTTTCTTGATTTTTAGTTGAAGTCTGCTAATTTTATTTGGGAATTTTCTTTGTTTGCGACTTTTTTGACCCCTGAAAAGATCGTTAACTGAACTTAATATCGTTAGTAGCTGACGTCGCCATTTAGATTTAGACATCTTTACATTCCATGTTCTAGTTAAGTTAGGACAGCAATGAATGTAAATCCAACACATTAACTTGATGGTAAGAAGGCGTTAAATCAAGTCACTAAGACTAAGGCAATATTATTAAATAACCTTTTACACTCATCCCTATCTATCAACGATAAATTAAGGGTTTCGACTATTTTGCAGGGGTAGTGAATAATTACATATTTAAGTGTGAATGTTTAAAAAACTTAACTATATGAAATCGTAACATTACCAGAATATAACCAAACATTATTAATGGCTTAACCATTAACTATAAATATCTGTATTTGTATCTTTCGTGCTTTTCATGTAGCAAATCATTTTTATTAGCTACTTTAAGCAATTAATTGGTTGTGTTGTAATCCGCATTGTAACAAAGTAATTTTCCGTTTATTTTGCCTTGTTACTTTGATATAAAATGGTGTGAGGATAATAGAATAATGATCGAGATGTTTTGGAAGTGGTTGCCAATTTCTCCATTAGCTTTAGGGCTATTCTCGGCGATCGCTACCACAACTCAGGCTATGGAAATGCCAGCCTGGGCAGGAAGTGTTGAAAAGCAAAATACTCAGGTTCAACTATCTCCAGAAAATAGTAATACTTCTATCCCACTAGAATCAGAGTCAGCAGCACAAGTTACGTCTGTTTCTCAGTTGTCAGATGTACAGCCTACAGACTGGGCTTTTGGTGCGTTGCAATCTCTGGTTGAGCGTTATGGTTGTATCGCTGGTTATCCTGATACAACCTATAGAGGGAATCGAGCCTTAACACGTTACGAATTTGCAGCCGGTATCAACGCTTGCTTAGAGCGCTTAAATCAACTGCTCGCAACTGCAACCACTGACTTAGTTAAGAAAGAGGATTTGGCAACGCTGCAAAAGTTACAAGAACAGTTCGCGGCTGAATTGGCTACTTTGCGGGGTCGATTGGATGCTTTAGAACCTCGCCTAGAAACTTTGGAAAAGCAGCAGTTTTCTACCACGACAAAACTCAATGGTGAGGCCATATTTGCGATATCAGGGTTTGCAGCTGGGCAAGATGCCAATAATGCCGATATTCCTCAAAACACCACCTTTGGCGATCGCATTCGACTTAATTTTGATACCAGTTTCACTGGCCAAGATTTACTCAGAGTTCGACTACAAGCCCTGAACTTGAATTACTTCTCCGGTGAGGATGGTACTGAAACTAGATTGCCAGAAGGAACTCTAGCTTTTAATGGAGAAATTGGGGATGAAGATCCTGAAAATAATCAAGTTAGGGTAGAGACGCTGTTTTACAGATTTCCTCTTGGTAAAAAAACTGATGTTACCTTATTTGCCAACGAAGGGGAAGTCGAAGACTTTGTTGATACGATCAACCCCTTCTTAGATGGAGACGAGGGAGCTAGGGGTGCTTTATCCAAGTTTGGTAGCCGCAATTCAGTCTACTACTTTGTGCCTGCTGGCGCTGGAGTTGGGGCTAGGCATCGTTTCTCTGATCAGTTGGAATTGAGTTTGGGATATTTGTCTAGTACAGCATCTAATCCCAGCGATCGCAACGGTTTGTTTGATGGTTCTTATGGTGCGATCGCTCAGTTAACTTTTCAACCGAGCGATCGCCTCAGTGTCGGTTTCACCTACGTCAATGCCTACAATAACCTCGGTGAAGACCTGGCAATTCCAGGTACGGGTAGCCAAAAGGCTAACTTGGGCTTAGTTACCGATTCGCCAACTTATACTAACGCTTACGGCTTGGAAGCATCTTATCAAGTAAATTCCCGCTTTTTTATTAATGCTTGGGCTGGCTATGCTACCAGCAGTGTTTTAGGGGTAGGAGATGCCGATATCTGGAACTATGCAGTAGCCCTTGCTTTCCCTGATTTGGGTAAACGAGGCAATCTAGGAGGAATCATTGTGGGGATGGAGCCGAAAGTTACCAGTGCTGATGAGGCGATCGCAAATGTATTTACCGAGATAGTCGCACCACAAAACCGCGACTCTGCTCAAGACCGCAATACTTCTTTGCATATTGAGGCTTTTTACAGCTATGCACTTTCAGACAATCTTACCATCACTCCTGGTTTGATTTGGCTGACTGCTCCCAACCATGATGAGCGTAACAGTGATGCTGTACTTGGAGTGATTAGAAGCACCTTTACCTTCTAAATTCTGCTGTGGTTTTAGTCAAGATAATATCTCTCATTGAAGGATTTCTTATGCACAAAACACGATTGAGTTCCATCTTTTTCAGATATAGTCTGACCTCTGTCATCTTATGGACAACACTTTCTGCTGGGTTAATTCGCCCAGTAAAAACATTGGCGGAATGCACCCCTGGTACTAGTAACTGCGATCACAAAACAGATAATTCTCCCTGTGATTCCAGAAATCCATACAACCTAGTTGCAGACACAACAAGAGCGCGGAAAATTCGGATTGCTTGGGATGTATGTCAAAAAAATGATTTCTATCAAGTGAGTTGGGGCGACGATAAAGATGATATGACGCAAATTGATGACCCAACAGCACGTAGCTGGACTTATACTGGAGCCAGGGATGTTGTCAAGTATACCTTTAAAGTACGTGGGTGCAATGCTCCTACTAGTCAAGAGGCTGCTCAAGAACCAGATTGCACTCCTTGGACAGAATTAGTTGTAACAACACCTGATTGGTAATTTTTTACTTGGGTTGCAAAAACTGATTGACGACAAAATCGAACTCAGTTTTTGCAACACGTTCCATTTGGAAATGGGCTACACATTAAACCTAAATAACATCACATCCCCTTCTTGCACAATATATTCTTTACCTTCACTGCGAACTAATCCTTTTTCTTTTGCCCCATTCATAGAACCATGAACTACTAAATCTTTGTAAGCAACGGTTTCTGCACGAATGAATCCCCGTTCAAAATCAGAGTGAATTACACCTGCTGCTTGAGGCGCAGACATTCCAGCATGAATTGTCCAAGCACGGGTTTCTTTGGGGCCAGAGGTGAAATATGTCCGCAAACCTAAAAGGGTATACGTAGCACGAATCAAAGATTTCAAACCACCTTCTTTTACACCCAAAGATTCCAGAAAATCAGCTTTATCTGCTTCTGGTAATTCCACCAATTCAGCTTCTACTTGAGCAGAAACTATTACCACTTGAGCGTTTTCTGAGGATGCAATTTGTCGAACTTTTTCAACAAAGTCATTACCCGTTGCTAAGTCATCTTCAGATACATTGGCGGCGTAGATAATCGGTTTATTAGTGAGTAGTTCTAATCCTTTAATAATCTCTGCTTCTTCTTCATTCAAACTCATCTGACGCACCGATTTACCTTCATTTAAAACCGCAGCTAACTTTTCTAAAACTGTGATTTCAAACTGTGCATCTTTACTGGTGCGAGCTTGTTTGCGAGTACGGTCAATTCGGCGCTCAACTTGTGCTAAATCTGATAAACCCAGTTCCAAATTAATGATTTCAATATCTCGTGCTGGGTCAACAGAACCGGCAACATGAATAATATCGTCATTCTCAAAACAACGCACTACATGGATAATCGCATCAACTTCCCGGATGTGGGATAGGAATTGATT
>JBBSOP010000246.1:0-7370 GCA_038259655.1 Chroococcales cyanobacterium | reverse complement strand
TACTTCTGCAAGAAGTCTTATCTATTTGCAGGAGGCTCTGGGCGATCGCGATTTGTTGATGCAAGTTCTGCAAAACCTGTTGAGTAATGCCATCAAATACAATCTTGCCAATGGCTGGATCAAGATTTATGCCGGGAAAATGCAAACAAATATCCATATCACGATCGCCAATGCATCAAAAGACATTCCGACGAGCGATCGCGCTCGCCTTTTTGAGCGCTTCTATCGCGGCGATCCAGCGCGTACCCGCCAAGTTGAAGGAATTGGATTAGGACTCAGTTTAGCCCGTGAAATTGCTCGCGCCCATCGTGGCGACCTTACCCTCAATTCTATATCTGACGCTCAAACCGCATTTACCCTCACATTGCCAATGGATCATTTTACCTGAACAACAGGTTCTCATCGCATAGTCACAAATTCTTCAGCAGAAGTAGGATGTATCCCTACTGTGGCATCAAAGTTGGCTTTAGTCGCACCCATTTTAATAGCGATCGCTACACCTTGAATAATTTCTGCGGCACTTGTTCCTACCATGTGCGCTCCCAACACTTTATCGGTAGTTTGATCAACTACCAATTTCATCATGGTTTTTTCGTCTTTACCAGCTAAGGTATAGTACATCGGGCGGAAGCGACTTTTATAAATCTTCACTGCATCACCGTATTGTTCCCTGGCTTCTGCTTCAGTTAATCCTACAGTTGCAGCTTCTGGTGTTGTAAAGATGGCTGTGGGGACATTTTCATAACTGATGATCCGAGACTTACCACCAAACAAGGTGTCAGCTAAAGCCCGACCTTCATTAATTGCTACTGGAGTTAAGTTAATGTTATTTGTACAATCTCCAACTGCATAAATATTTTCTTCTGTTGTCTGACTGTATTTATCAACAACAATTGCTCCATCGTGACGCTTAACTTTGGTGTTTTCTAAACCTAAGTTGTGAGTGTTTGGTTTGCGACCAACCGCCGCTAAACTGACTGCATCAGTAACAACTGTTTCTTCAAATTCGTCAGATTTATCAGATTCAACATTCCCGCGGATTGTAACTTTAATTTTTTCGGAATCTTTTTCGATCGCAATCAGTTCGCTGTTGTGGATAATCTTAATTCCATGATTAACCATTCCTTCCTGAATTTCAGTCCGCAAATCATCATCGAAGCCACGCAGAATTTTATTACTACGAATTACCTGAGTAACTTTAGTTCCCATGCCATTCAGAATGCAGGCAAATTCTGAACCTATGTAACCTGCACCCAAAATTACTATATGCTTGGGCTGTTCTTTGAGGTGAAAAATATCATCAGAGGTAATAGCGTGTTCAATTCCCAAAATGTTTGGTCTAATGGGATGACCACCAACGGCAATCAGAATTTTATCTGCGGTTACTTGGCGTTCACCGACTACAATCGTATGGGCATCCACAAATTTACCGTATCCCTCTAACAGCTCCACCTTAGAGTTATCCAGCATTTTTTGATAAATCCCATTTAGGCGAATCACCTCATTGTTGACTGCCGTAATCATTTTTCCCCAATCTAGAGAACTTTTGACTAGACTCCAGCCATATCCTTGAGCATCCTCAAATAAATCAGGAAAATGAGAGGCGTAAACCATCAATTTTTTAGGGACACAGCCACGATTAACGCAGGTTCCGCCTAGTCTGTCAAACTCAGCAATCCCTACCTTTGCACCATATTCCGCGGCTCGTCTAGCGGTTGCAATACCACCGGAGCCTGCACCAATTACAAATAGGTCAAAATCGTGACTCATGTGTCCCTCAGGGTAAAATTTCTTGTAGAGGCGTGACATTGCCACACCTCTACATACTATTGATAGCGTGTAAATTATTTAAATTCTGTTAAAGTTAAACAGCAACAGCGGTCTTAGCTTCTTTGAGGTAAGACAACATAGTGTCTGCATCCGAAACTTCAAATGGATCTGTGGGGCAACTATCTTCAAAACCTGGCTCAATGAACATTTTTTCAATGTTACCGTCGTTAACCACCATTGAATAACGCCAAGAGCGCATTCCAAAGCCCAGGTTAGCTTTATCAACTAACATCCCCATTTTACGGGTAAACTCACCATTGCCATCAGGAAGCAAGAAAACATTCTTAGCATCTTGTTGTTTACCCCACTGGAACATGACAAAGGCATCATTCACAGATATGCAGACTACTCGATCAACTCCTAAAGCTTGGAAATCTGCATAAAGTTCTTCATAGCGGGGAAGGTGTGAGGTGGAACAGGTAGGGGTAAAAGCTCCAGGTAGTGAAAATACAACAACGCGCTTACCACCGAAAATTTCTTGAGTAGTCATATCTTGCCAGCGGTAGGGATTTGATCCACCAATGGATTCATCACGAACGCGGGTTTTAAAGACAACATTAGGAACTTTTGTGATTGTAGCCATATAAACCTCTCAATTAGTGGGTATGTTAGCTTGTGGTTGCGTTTTACATCTCGTAAATCAGAATAATTCTGATTTAAGAAATACTCAATAGTTATAAATACTTAAATATGTTTATAAATAAAATATAATATTAGTTTATTACTAATATGGATTATAATTAGGTAATATATCATCAAATGCAGCAGCAAGTATGCAGCAACAAGCAAGCGCAATTGTTCAAACCTTAAAGTCTAGGGGTTTGAGAGTGACCCCTCAGCGATTTGCGGTCTATGCAAATTTGTTATCTCGTGCCGATCATCCTACAGTTGAGCAAATCTTGACCGATCTCAACAAAGATTTTCCCGTCTCATCGCAGGCGACGATATATAGTTCTTTGCAGGCGTTACGAGAAGTGGGCTTGGTGCGGGAGGTGCTGCTAGAGCAAGGTGTTTCTCGTTATGATGCCAAAGTTGAACCTCATCATCACTTTTGCTGTCGTCAATGTGGTGCTATTGAAGACATCGCCTGGAATAATTTTCAGTGCATAGAATTGAAAAATCTGCGCCCTGGTTTACGTGGTGAAACCTATGAAGTTACAGTTCAGGGTTTGTGCGATCGCTGTATAGTTGCATAAATCCTAATTAAGATAGACGAATTGGGGAGATTTGTTTAGTGAAGCGATCGCCCGATGTGGAGATGGCGCTATACTCTTTAAAATCAAACTAAAGTATGGTGATTGTTAACAATTTGCGTTTCCCTTTGACGCTTTTTGCAGCATTAGGCTGCGGGCTGGTGGCTGGCATCTTCTTTGCCTTTTCAACTTTCGTAATCAATGCCCTTGCACGACTAGAGCCGAAAGAGGGTATCGCCGCTATGCAATCCATTAATATCATGGCGATTAATCCGTTGTTTATGGTGGCACTCTTCGGAACGGCTGCGGCTTGCATCTTGCTGGGGGTTGACTCGATATTAAAGTGGCATCAACCTAGTGCTGTCTACTTATTTGTCGGCAGCTTGCTCTATCTCATTGGCAGTATTTTAGTGACGATCGCGTTTAATGTACCACTAAATGATGCGCTGGCGATCGCCAAACCAGATAGCGTTGAGGGTGCGAACCTATGGGCTAGGTACCTCACCAACTGGACGTTCTGGAACCACGTTAGGACAATAGCAACACTTGCAGCAGCAACGGCGTTCACGATAGCCCTCTGCAATCACACGGTGAAATAAAAGTGTTGAAGCCACATACAATGGTCAAAAGAGGCAGGGGAGCAGGGAGCTCTTAGCAAGGGGGAAAACACCAGACGGAGCTTGTACTCCGCATTCGTTCGAGCGCCCTAGAAGGGCGGGGCAACTCTTGGAGACGCTACGCGAACATACCCATGTTCCGCTGCGCTCCACGGCTCCAGGACAGGGCTTGCTCCCCCTGCTAAGAGCCCCCTCCCCCTCCGCTTCTTCGGTGACGCTTGCTCACCCTTTTGGATTGAGTGCTTTTTGTAAAGTCAGCAATAATTCATTAATAGTATAGGGCTTCGATAAAAAGATAGTTACACCAATATCAGTCAATGCTTTGAGTTTATTGCTAGACATTAGTCCGCTAGTAGCAACAATTTTGACTTGGGGGTTAATTTTTTTCAAGGTGCGGATAGCAGTAAAACCGTCTAATGTAGGTAACATTATGTCTATTAGCACAGCACTGATTTTATCTGCATGTTGGGCGTATTGTGCGATCGCCTCAATACCATCGCTAGCAATCAGAGTTTGGTATTGGTAATTTTCTAGGGATGTTTTGGTGATATCCAGAATTGCAGACTCATCATCCACAACTAAAATAAGTTGCCCATCTCCTAAAAGTGGTTTGGCTATTTCTATGCTGAGTGTTTCTGTTCCCTCAACGGCTGGTAAGTATACTTTAAAATAAGTTCCAGTTCCTACCTCACTATAAACATTCACAAAACCACCGTGGCTTTTAATAATACCCAGTACAGTGGAAAGCCCCAAACCCGTACCTTGTCCCACATCTTTTGTAGTGAAGAATGGCTCAAAAATTCTATCTAAAACTTCAGCAGGAATCCCAATCCCCGTATCTGCAACAGTAATTACTGTGTATGAGCCTATCTTTGCTTCCAGGTTCATGCGAGCATAATTTTCGTCAATAAAAAGATTTTCCCCAGAGATGGTTAAAATACCACCATTAGGCATAGCATCACGGGCGTTAACGCACAAATTCATTAACACTTGGTGGAGTTGAGTCGTATCTCCAGAAACTAGCCACAATTCTTGCGGGACATCGATAGAAATTTCGATGGATTTGGGGAACGTCTCTTTGAGAATCTTGGCAACTTCTGTAATTAAATGTCTGATTTGCAAAATAATGTGCTTACCTTCTACACCCCTTGCAAATGACAAAACCTGCTTGACTAAATCTGCCCCACGTCTAGCATTAATTTCCAAAATCTCCAAAAGATGCTGAGTTCGTTCATCTGCATTAGGAAATTTTAGTGGTAGAAGTTGCGCCCCTGCCAAAATCGGTGTCAGGATATTATTGAGATCGTGAGCAATACCGCTGGCTAAAGTTCCAATGCTTTCTAAGCGTTGGGCGCGAAACAATTGTGCTTCTAATTGTTTCTTTTCGGTAATATCTGTATCTACAGAAAGAATTGATTTGGGTTTTCCCCAAGCATCGCTGACTAAACTCCAACGGCTAGCAACTAATATTTCTCTACCAGCTTTAGTAGCTTTTTTTAATTCGCCTTGCCACTTGCCTTTGGTAATCACATTGAATAAAGCTGCTTCAAATTCTGGAGAAGGTTCATTCAATAAAACTTCGCTAACATTTTTACCATAAACCTCGTGAGCTTCCCAGCCATAGAGATTTTCTGCGCCTTTATTCCAAAAGAGAATTTTATTTTCTAAATCACGCACGCAAATAGCATCAGTGGTGACATCTAATAATGCTGCTTGTTGGCGGATTTTTTCTTCAGCTTGCTGGCGATCGCGTTGTGCAGCTTGACGTTCGCTGATATCGATGCTAGCACAGGTGATGCCGATAATTTCTTGTGACTCATTTCGTAATGGTTCAACGGTCAAATCGTAATATCTAATTCCTTGGGGAGTAGTAAGAGATACTTCCTCTCTAGTGCCTATACCGCTGATTAGCACACTATGTTTGATGGCAGTCAGACGTTCAGCGTCTTTAGCTGGGATTAAATCGAAATCATGTTTACCCAACATTTGTTCGACTGTCCATCCAGAAATGGGATTATAAACCCAGGTATAATTTAATTCTTTGTCTTGGTTGAAAACAAAAATTGGGGAGTTTTTCAGGGCAACCCGAAAGCGTTCTTCACTTTGTCGTAGTGCATCTTCTACGCGCTGACGCTCGATTGCATAACGCATAGAACGTACTAACAAATCGCCTGTAACTTGTCCCTTGACTAAATAATCCTGCGCTCCTTGTTGCATTGCCCGGAGTGCTAAGGTTTGATCATCTAAACCCGTCAGTACAATGATGGGAGTTGCTTTTGCTTGACGAGTCGCCCTGACAAAAGTTTCTATTCCCTGACTATCAGGTAAAGAAAGATCTAACAGCATCACATCAAAACTGTTGTTAACCAGGGAGTCAAAGGCTTCAGAAAGTCGCTCAACTGGCTGCAACTTCACCCTGACAGTAGTCACTTCCTTTAATAACTCTTGCAATAATAAAACATCACCAGGGTTATCTTCGACTAATAAAACTTTAATAACTTCACCTGCCATTGCCATTACTCCGGTGGCAGTTTGACGATCGCAAACCAAAAATTTTCTATGGACTGTACAATTTTAACGAATTGATCGAAGTCAACGGGTTTGGTTATATAACAGTTAGCAGCCAAGTTATAAGCTTTAAGAATGTCTTCTTCTGCTTGAGAAGTTGTTAAAACAACTACGGGGATTCGCTTGAGAGCAGCGTCACTTTTGATTTCTGCTAGTACTTCTCGCCCGTCTTTTCTAGGTAAATTTAAATCGAGTAACACAATATCCGGGTGTGGAACTTGAGCATATTTTTCTTGTTTCCGCAAAAATGCCATTGCCTCTACACCATCTTCGACCACATTCAGATTAACTGAGATTTTGCTATCTTCCAAGGCGATTCGCGTCAGCTGGGCATCGCCAGGATTATCTTCTACTAACAAAACCTCAATAGGCATAATTGCTGATGTGTTATTCACTATTGTTGACCGGACTAGGGGCTAGTGGTCTGTCAACCCGTAAATCACGGGTTAAGGCAGGCAGGGGAGGCGGGGGAAGCAGAGGAGGCAGGGGGAGAAAAGAATTAAATTTTTATTAACCCAGCAAACTTACCTTTGCTTTGTGCTGCCTGATCTTTTGCTTGTCAGCTTTCTAATCCCCAATCTCGCGCGAAGGGGTTTTAACTGCTTGATCTGAAATGGTGAAGTAGAAAGTTGAGCCTTGATTTTGTTTCGACTCGACCCAGATCTGACCGCCGTGGCGTTCTACAATTTTCTTACAAATTGCTAAACCAATTCCAGTACCTGAATACTTACTTCTACCATGCAAGCGTTGAAAAATCACAAAAATACGTTCTGCATATTGGCTTTCTATACCAATTCCATTATCGCTCACTGAGAATAACCATTCATTTTTCTGAGTGTTGACTACTCCAATATGAATTTGTGGTGGTAGTTCCCGACGGAATTTAATTGCATTACTTATGAGATTTTGGAACACTTGTGTCAGTTGGGTAGGATCAGCTATGACTAAAGGTAAAGGAGCATGGGTGATTACTGTACCACTTTCTTCAAGAGCAAATTTAAGATTAGCGATCGCTCGTTCAAAAACTGTTGTACAGTCGACTTGCTCGAAGGGCTGTCCACGAGTACTAACACGGGAATAGTTCAATAACTCGTTAATTAGAGACTGCATCCGCCGCGCCCCGTCTACAGCATAGTCAATGAACTGTTCTGCGTTGCTGTCT
>JBBSOP010000245.1:0-7390 GCA_038259655.1 Chroococcales cyanobacterium | reverse complement strand
TAATTAGTGTTTCATCCCAGTGATAGTTGGTAGAACGCTTTCACAGTAAGCTTTTTATCTTTTATGGACAAGTCTATTTGCGATCGCTTGAGCCTTAACAATCTTTCTTGAAAAATTTGACTTTTCCATAGCGTCAGCCAAAACTAAAAAGGGCGGGAATAATTCCCGCCCTTTATATTTAAGATCCTAAGGCTTCAGCAGTCTTCTTTTGATCCAACTTGAGAATCAACACACCCAAAGGCGGTAGACACAAATCCAGCGAATAAGGATGATTGTGCAGTGACCATTGATCTGTCCACTTACCACCTAAGTTGCCCATATTACTACCGCCATAAGGACGAGCATCACTATTAAACAACTCAGTATAAAATCCTTGTTCTGGGACACCTATACGGTAGTGAGAATGAGGTTGGGGTGTGAAGTTGCAAATCACGACAACAAAACCATCAGAATCTTTGTCTCGACGGATGAAAGAAACTACACTATGGCGGTTATCGCTACAGTCAATCCATTCAAACCCTGGCTCCGCAAAATCTTGGGTGTACAAGGCTGGCTCAGAACGGTAGAGATGATTCAAATCCTGGAAAAATGTTTTTAACTGTTGGTGCGGCTCATACTGCAATAAACGCCACTCCAAATCAGCCCAAACATTCCACTCACTCCACTGCCCAAACTCCATGCTCATAAACATGGTTTTTTTGCCTGGGTGAGCAAACATATAGGTAAACAAACAACGCACGTTAGCTAACTTCTGCCATGTATCTCCCGGCATTTTGCCGATGATGTTACTCTTGCCATGCACCACTTCATCGTGGGACAGTGCCAACATGAAGTTTTCGCTGTGGTTGGACCACATACTAAAGGTGATGTTGTTCTGATGGAACTGGCGGAACCACGGGTCCATACTGAAGTAGTCCAGCATATCGTGCATCCAGCCCATATTCCACTTCAAGTTAAATCCCAGTCCACCTGTGTAGGTAGGCCAAGACACCATCGGCCAGGAGGTGGATTCTTCCGCAATTGAGAGAATGCCAGGGAAATAACTGAAAATGATGTGATTTACCTGACGCAGGAACTCTGCTGCTTCTAGGTTTTCTCTACCCCCGTACTGGTTAGGCAGCCATTCTCCTGGTTCACGGCAATAGTCGTTATAAATCATGGAAGCGACAGCATCAACCCGAATCCCATCAATGTGGTACTTGTCAAACCAGAAGAGGGCATTTGCTGCGAGGAAATTACTGACTTCGTGGCGACTGTAGTTAAATACTAAAGTACCCCATTCTTTATGTTCGCCTTTGCGGGGATCAGCGTGTTCGTATAAGTGGCTACCATCAAAGAAAGCTAAACCATGTCCATCTTTGGGGAAGTGACCAGGAACCCAATCCACAATTATCCCTATATCGTTTTGGTGACATTTGTCAACAAAATACATGAAATCTTCGGCAGTGCCAAAACGGGAGGTGGGGGCATAGTACCCAGTTACTTGATAACCCCAAGAACCATCAAAAGGATGCTCTGCAATGGGCAGCATTTCCAGATGAGTGTATCCTAACTCTTTGACGTAGGGAATGAGTCTATCAGCCAATTCTCTGTAGGTGAGGAAACGTGCGCCGGGATTTAGTTCAGAAACAGGAACTACGGGTTCGCTTTCACCATTGGGCAGTTTCGCTGGTTCTGTAGTAGAAGCGTGCAACCAAGAACCTAAATGTACTTCGTAAACCGAGACCGGTTGGGTAAGGGGTTCAGTATGACGGCGTTTTTCCATCCATTCTTCGTCGCCCCAGTTGTAAGCATTTAAATCGGTGACAATAGATGCTGTTTTCGGGCGAGGTTCTTGCTGGAAACCGTAGGGATCGGATTTTTCGTAAATGTGCCCTTCAAAGTTTTTAATTTCGTATTTGTAATGCTCTCCTACACCAATTTCGGGAATAAATAATTCCCAAACACCAGTGGGGCCTTTACGCATTTGGTGTTTGCGCCCATCCCAGAGGTTGAAATCTCCTAGCAACGAAACATTACGAGCATTGGGTGCCCATACGGCAAAATAAACACCCTTAACACCACCTATTTCTGTAGGATGCGCTCCCAGTTTTTCGTAGATGCGGTGATGATTGCCTTCGGAAAACAAGTGCAAATCAAAGTCTGTTAAACGAGGAGAAGGGAAAGCGTAGGGGTCATAAGTGACACGCTCATGTTCTCCTTCTTTAATCCTTAACTGGTAGTTTGCTAGTTCTGCTGTTTCAATGGTGCATTCAAAAAAATGGGGATGATGCACCGTTTGCATTGGGTATTCCTGTCGTTGTTCGGGAAGGACTACCCATACAGCGCTGGCATTTGGTAGGTAGGCTCGTACAACCCAGACATTTTTGCCATTTTGTTCTATGGGATGAGAACCTAATATTTCAAAGGGATCGTTATGTTGATTCCCAACTATACGGTTAACCTGTTCAGGGGCAATCGTGGTCATGGACATGAAGCTACCTACATCTAAATAAAGTGATTGACTAAATTTGCTGTGTAATATATATATTCTTTACATTTATTTGCATTTTGTCGCTACCGTTATCGTACATCAGAATGAGTCATCAGTCCTTCTGATAAAGGTGGAGAGTCAAAAGGTAGAAAGTATAAAGCAAATATCTATCTATTGGTAGTTGAAAACTTCGTCAAAAATCTAAAAACGGGAAAAACTGGCGTAAAGCTTTACGTATCCGTATTAAGTAAATAGTTTGGCGTAAATTAGCACCCAGCTTAGGTGGAGGGCTAACTTGTAACTGCTCTTGCAATTGTGCGTATTCGGCAGCATTCAAAGGTTTGCCATCAATAGGCGATCGCGCCTCTATAATAATCTCTGTCCGCAATATTTCTTCTGGTGTATCTGCTGGTGGCGGTAACGCTATGACTACCGTCAACCAATGACTACTTAACCACACTAAAACACTAGTGCTGACACTCAAAACAGAAAATCTTATCTGTTTCATAACTATCCTTTGTAGTAAAGGCTACTCTACGACAGCGTTGCACGAACAGCCCTACTTTCATGCGATTTAAATGCTCATCAGCTTAGTTTTTGGTCTTTTATGATTCTTCAGATCGTTTAAAGTCTGTGTAAAAGCATCCTAAAAACACTTACTATTAAGTATTATCACAGGCTAACCTGTAAAGATAAATATACGTTTAAATTTTAATAAATAGAATCTAGACAAATCAATTTTCCCATTAAGAACAGACTAGCAGGAAATTGTCAACAGCAATTTAAAATGAGAATTTTCCCAACTCTCGATATTTACTAGTCCTAGCCATATCAAATACCTACGTCAGTAAGTTCTGACTTCAACTTGCTACGTTGTGGCTGAAAGTAACTCCAATCAAAAAGTACAGGCGGACACTTAGTTACGGTAATAACCATTCTCACAAGTGTCCTTATGCCTGCTGCCCTAAATTAGCGGATACTTTAGTAAACTTAAGGCTTTTATCCAATCACAAAAGTATAGTGGATAGATACACCCAACATTAATTACCTTAAGCTCCGTTATGATGGAATCCATCACTAACATAATTTGGGGCGTGATTTATACTACGACTACGGTGTTGTAATAGGTGTAGGAGTAACAATAGGAGTAGCCCCCGTGTCAGCCGGTTCACCAGGTACTGGAGTAGTAGTTCCAGCCGGTTCGTTAGTATTTTCGCAGGCTCCGACAATTGCTGCCAGACTTAACATTAGAGCCAAACCAAGTATTTTTGTTCTCATAACTCCTCTTTCACCAAAATGCGGCATTAAAAATATTTCGCCTGTTGAATAAGATAACCTATTTGTTGCTTTTTTTTTAAAGACCTTGCCATTAGATATTGAAAAGCAATACTTTAGGTTGATTTTTTTTAGTTTAGTTATTATGCAGTAGGCTAATTACTTTCTTTGATTTCCAAGCCCAGAGCAAAGTAACTTAATTACCGAATGTAGATGATCAAGGTTGCTGGTCAACCAGGCTATCATACCAAAAATTGTTCTGGTTCTTACCAACTCTTGGCCATTCCTGTATGAGGTTGCCATACTTAGATGCAATACCTTTAATGATTGGGTTTTGACAATGACTGCTTACTAACTGCAAAGCTTGCAATCACCAAGTTGTGCAAACATGGGTACAGCTAACTATCAGAAGTAGTAAAGGTGTCCTCAGTCATGATCACCCAAAAGGCGATTTTAACCTGAGAAAAAACGGACAATTGGTCTACAATACATTATTTCTAATCCTAAAAAACTTATGGCAGCTGCTCGTAAACGAGATTACACCACATCTGTAGGCAAGCAACGCTCCGCACATCTTAGATCAGCCGTACAGAGTGTATCTACACTCGCTTCGGTATCCTCTTTAAAACAACAGCGTTCTTCAAAAAAATTATCGTTTTCTACTACCAGAGAGCATTCAAGTCCAGAACACAAAGGTTTAGAGACTAGCTCTCACCGTCTACCTATAGTATCTACTTCTAAAGCAGCACCTTTATGGTTATTGCGACTGTACAACTTACATCATTATTCGTCAGTTGTGGCATTTTTCTTGGTAGCAGCAACCCTAGTGGTTTATGGTTGGACAGTGTATTCGCAAGAACTTTGGAGCCAAGACTATCGTAGACTCCAAAACTTACAACGTAATGAGCGACAACTAACAACAACCAACGCAACTCTGACCAATAAAATGGCTGAGGAAGCAGAACGACCAACAACAGGATTGGTGTCTCCAACTCCAGCAAGAACAATTTTTTTGCCCCCAGCATCTGGTGGTTCTAATCCAACATCCCCTAGCGGAACACCAAAGTCGCAAACGCAACAATATATTCCCTCCCCATTGGGATACTAAATTCGAGACTCAAAGATCATTTAGTTTTTGTCATTAAGACTTTCACTCGCGACAAGTTATTAGTACTCTGGTAAAGCAATTTTGCAGTGTTTGTAGTTAGGACTTAAGTCCCGACTACAAACTTATAAAGTAGATGTGGTGGACTACTCGTGACAAAAAACAACGGATGAAACTAATAAAGAAGTCACCAAACAGATCAAAACTGAGAAATTTTTGGCGCTCAGCATTTACGAGGCGACTAAAGGCTTCCAGACCAGAAAAGATGGAGACACCTACCTCTAAAATCCAAGATCAAATTCCGAATACCAAATCCAGAGTGTTGATAGTATGGGGCATATTAATTGCCGCGGGATTAGGTTTAGGTATTAATTTATATAGATTACAGGTTGTACAAGGTTTCAAGCTAACGCAGAAGGCACGAAACCAACAAATGGTAAATTTGCGACCTTTTACGCCTCGTCGCCTGATGGTGGATCGGAATAAAAATGTGTTGGCAATTGACCGCCCTGTGTATACAGTGTTTGCTCATCCCAAATTGTTTGACAAGTCTAATGAACAAATGGCAGAGCAACTAGCCCCAATACTTGACAAAAACTCTGCTGAATTAGTAAAAACTTTTCAAAGCCAAAAAAGTGGAATCACAGTTGCTTCTGCTTTACCAGAAGCAACTGCCGATCGCATCAGTACATTGCGTTTAAATGGCTTGGAAATAATTCAAAAATACTCACGATTTTATCCGACAGAAGATTTGACTGCTGCTGTGGTGGGTTATGTGAATACTGACCGTCGTGGTCAAGCAGGGGTGGAATATAGCCAAGAGAAGTTGTTAGAACGTTCTATGCAGACGGTGCGTTTAAGTCGGGCGGGTAATGGAGCTTTAATGCCGGATCATGCACCAGAGGGATTTCTACATTTTGATGACTTACAATTGCAGCTGACTATCGATAGTCGTCTGCAAAGGGCTGCTCGCATTGCTCTTAAAGAACAATTGGACAAGTTCGGCGCGAAACGCGGTGCAGTCATCGTGATGGATGCTTTAGATGGTTCCCTACTCGCTTTAGTGTGTCAGCCTACATATAACCCCAATGAGTACTCAAAAGCGGATATCTCATTGTTTAAAAATTGGACAGTAGCGGATCTTTATGAACCGGGATCAACTTTCAAGCCTTTGAATGTAGCGATCGCTCTCGAAAATGGTGTTATTAAGCCGGATGATGTATTTGATGATCGCGGTACTATTAAAGTCGGCGACCGAGTCATCAAAAATGCTGTGATTAACGGTTATCGGCGAATTAACATTGCTCAAATTCTACAAAACTCTAGCAACGTTGGCATGGTACAAATTATCCAGCGATTGCGTCCTTCAGTCTACTATAACTGGCTAGAACGCTTGGGATTAGGACAAAAAGTAGATACAGATTTACCTTTTGAAGTTAGCGGTCGTCTCAAAACTCAAGAAGAATTTATTGCCTCACCCATTGAACCAGCAACTAGCTCCTTTGGCCAAGGCTTTTCTTTAACACCATTACAGTTGGTGCAACTGCACGGAGCCTTAGCTAATGGTGGCAAACTAGTCACGCCCCATGTAGTTCAAGGATTAATTGATAGTAAAGGGCAGATGCATTATTCACCTCCTCGCCCCGCACCACGTCAAATTTTTTCTCGTGCGATCGCCCAAAAGGTAGTAGAAATGATGGAAACTGTTGTTTCTGAAGGTAGTGGTAAACCAGCTCAAATTCCCGGATATCGCATTGGAGGTAAAACTGGCACAGCCCAAAAAGCTAGCCCCTCTGGTGGTTATATCAAGGGTGCTAGAATCACTAGTTTTGTGGCAATTTTACCAGTGGAATCTCCCCGTTATGTAGTATTGGCATTGGCAGATGAACCAAAAGGAGAAAATGCTTATGGTTCTACTGTCGCTGCACCAATTGTTAAATCGGTAATGGAAGCACTAATTCCGATCGAGCAGATTCCACCAAGCCAAGCAACCAATCCACAGCCGACTGCTCCTACTCCATAATATCTGCCCATTTCTAGCGTGGAAATTGTGTGAGTAATAATCGGCGATCGCCTGTTAATACCATCAGTTTAGCTGCCTCCTAAACTTTCTTCGCAAAATTTGTTGACATCATGCCGAAAATTCGTTAATTTATAAAAGGTCTGAGTCTGATGCCCCCATCGTCTAGAGGCCTAGGACACCTCCCTTTCACGGAGGTAACGGGGATTCGAATTCCCCTGGGGGTATTTAAGGAAAGAAAAATCTAAGTCTAGTATTTCAATAACGAGACTTAGATTTTGATTAAATATAGGACTTACGCAATAACTCTGTGAAACCTCTTTACTTCGTGTACTTTGTGTCCTTTGCGGTTAGCTTTTTCATAATTTTGCGTAAGTCCTGAAATCCTCGCTTTTCTAGAAATTTTGATTAGCTAACTGTTGCACACGTTGGTAAACAGCTAGAAGATTTAACCGCAAATCATTGCTGAGGCGACGTTCAATAATACCTACTGGCATAGTCCGTTTAGGCCAAATTT
>JBBSOP010000244.1:0-7396 GCA_038259655.1 Chroococcales cyanobacterium | reverse complement strand
GGCGATTTTGGCTTCTGAGTTTGGTTCGCGGGTGCAGGTAGAAAAAACTTGTTTGGATGAAAATGGTATTTTAGTCAGTGGTTGGGAATTTTGGCGGGATCATCAAAAAGTCTTGCCTGCACCTCATTTGTTAATTATTGCTACCTTGCCTTTGCCATCTTTAGAAAATCCTTTAGTGGCTGGTAGAGTTGCTCACTATAAGCGATCGCATCAAGACTGGTTTCGTTTATTCTTGTTACCAGCAGCTTTGAATGAATTACAGCGGGCGATCGCTCCTGTGCGAGAAAGTCAAGGTATGATTGCTTTACTCGATAGTCGTGTAATTAACCGTAGCTATGGCGCACAGATTCTTGCTGCTCTTAGTCCTTTAGCACGAATAAACTATCTTGATCCGAGTTTATTTTCTCATGCTAGTGAAGAAAATTCTGCTTAAAGGGGCATTGGGCATGGGAGAAGACCTTATACATCAATGTAGGGGCTTGAAGATTAACTATTTACGTTTTGTCAACCGCAGGGCGATCGCTTCCTACCAAGCGCTATTCTATGATCAGTTTATTCAGAAATTCTCAGCTTCATCAGCTGTCAGAATTGACTGCCAGTGCATCTTAGAACCTAAGTTGAATTTTTAATTTTGAATTGCTGATTATGGGTGAAGCAAAACGTCGGAAAACCACACTCCAAGAAAAATACGGGCAAGAAACTCGAATCTTACCTTGGGTTCCTATCACTAAAAACCAAGCTGAACTATTTGTTGCTTGGACTACTCGTGGTGCTTGGATAGGCATCGGTATTATGGTTGCAGCTTGGGTAACTATCCGTTTTATTGGCCCGGCTTTTGGTTGGTGGCAAGTAGTATAGTAGTATCTTAAAATTTACAGCGATTTGTAAAAATTTCTATCTTGAGTATGGACTGTTAGGGTAATAACCCCTAATGTATGTTCCGTACTCAAGTAAATTTTTAATGTTAAAGAAATTAAGTACTAGTTAAACCAGCTAGTTTTTAATGGATGGTTATAGATATTTAGCAGATAAAACGAGATCTCTAAATATCGTAGATTTATCCCGAACTTTGGGGTTTGCTTTATTCAATTAGCTATTTATAACTTTCGTTAGAGTGACAAAGTTTAAGTCTCAAATATTATTGGTTGAGTGAGTTTTGTAAAAACTAGGTTTCCTTGCTTTTTGAAGCTTGCATAACTATTTGTGAACATTCAACGAAATATTTTCAGATTTTAGGCAAATTTTCTAGCACAGTTTCCAAAAATTGAAAAATGTTGCCATTTCGGCAACATACCATTTCTGAGTTTAGTTATTCTCAGTGTCAAGCCTATAGATTATTGAGATTGTAAACTTAGTACTGCTACCTAGCAACTACGGAGTATAAAAAAGTTGCCACAAGTCAGTTAATAATTCTGAATCTCAAATCTAAAATTTGCACTATTATCTACCAAACTTCATAAATATAAAATTGCTTGACTTGGTATACCCAACCCTGGGATTAAGACCAAGTTCTCTAAGAAAACACATAAGTTCATTACTAGATAAAGGCTATAAAAAATATTGAAGAGTTATAAAAGCCTCTGATAGTAATGAATTTTACTGAACACATCAGCTAAAAAATAGATCCGTAGCTTTTCTATGGTTCAATGATGTCAAATTTGGGTTACTCTTAAAACTGATTGATCTAACTCAGCATCTACTCAGACGGAATCGTATAAATAAAATATTAAATTTATAAATTCTGTCTGATAAATCGATTCTATAAACTGAATAGTTTGATACCGCAAGCTAAACAGTTATCCACTACCCTAAGCAAGGAAGTCAATTAATGACTTTGTCATGATGGCTGGTAATTGTAATGAATAGTTTACAATACCAGTGGATGGGAAAATCTAAAGAAAATATAAAAGAAACTAACATGACTGTGGTGTCTGGAGGGCAAACGTGTTTCTAAGACTAGCGCATCAACATCGACAATTCGTCCAAGATTTGGTAATGAACCTGCAAGCTTTGGCAATTGTACTAGAACGGCGCGGGTATCTTGCGTCTTGTTATACCTGTGGCGATCAAATGAATAGTGCTTCGTTTATGGTTAGTTTGGGAGATAATCATCTAATTCGGTTCTTGGTATCCGATTATGGGATTACTTGGACAGAGATGCGGGATGATCGTGAACTGATGAAGTTAGAGGGTGCAGAGGCAATTAACCAGTTAGAGGAATTGGCTAATCTTGTCAAGCAGTTTGCACCAGCTACCTCTGGTGATAAAGCCCTAGCTAAAAAGTGATAAGGATTCCTGTATCTGATGGGCTACATCAAAAAAGGTTCCGATAGTCGATATCGAATTGTAAATCGATTGTTGGTAATTGCTAATAGGTAATTGTGGCTTGGTTTGCGATCGCCCGTTACCTATTTGCTATTACTGTTATAATTATTTGGGCAAAATTAAACTCAAGTTTTTAGTTCAGCGATCGCCACATTAAAAAATTAGCGTTTAGTTTAATCGGATTTGATACTTGAACTTATATTATGTTGTGGCGATCGCAGTAGTAATATTTTTTATAGACCCTTACACAGAACTTGTCGCATTTGTCGCATATTGACGGGCAATTCAAAGTTCATCGCTTGTTGAATGAAAACTGAAGGTATCGGAATATTGGGTGTAGCTTGTACATTATAAGCTAACAAAGTACCATTACCACAATCTTTTAGCTCTAAATTGGCTGTAAAATCGAGGAAATTTCCTTTTTCCATCTTAAATTGAATTTTTTGCCCTACCACTTCCACAACGTTAAGATAAATTTCCACTTGAGCTGTGAAAAATAAAAAGGCTTTTTGTGCTACTTGATACAAACGCTTAACTTCGCCTTTATACATAATTTCGCTTTTGTTGATGTCAGGAAAATATTGTACCCAGCGAGGATAATCGGTTAATTGCTGCCACACCTGCGATCGCACTAACGGTAAATACATGCAGGCGGTAACAGCACCACCCCAAGCTGTGTGCGATTGCGTTTGCACCAAAATTTCACCTTGTATCAGCAATCTTTGTTTTTCATGACTCGCAGCCATATCTGAACCTGTAATCATTGAGTCTAAGAGATGAGACGCAGACATACGATTTCAGTTACTCCTCAAATTATCCACCTTTTAAGGTTAAGACTACAAACTATCAAAATAGGTTCGAGTCCAACCAACTAAATATTAATTCCAGTCCTAGATCTAAATTTCCTGGAACTAATCATTTTCAGGTCATTATTCAGTTATTTTACTTAAGTAAATTGTATTTTAAGTTACATTTAATCAAAAATATATGCAAGTGGCTTTTAAAATAGCACCACTTCATAAATGAAAAATCGAATTGATAACAGCTAGAATGGCACAAATGCAATCTTAGATGCAACCAGCTTTATCTTGTCAACATATTAGTGAATTTTGAGTTAAAAGGTGAATTAAGATGAGACAATCTTCTTTGAGCCGTTTACTGACCCAAGCTTTTGGTGTCTTTCTTGGTGTTGGCATAGCAGTCTGGGTACTTAGGGGTTTTGGCATTCTCACGTTTATTCCGGGCGGCGTTATTTGGCTATTTTTATTAGGGGCGATCGCTATAGGGATAATCAATTATGCCCAAAGAACTTGGTGGCGTTTCTAAAAAAAACATATTTACTATTTTTCTTACATACAAGCAAGGTTATTACTTAAAGGCAGACTACTAAAATTTATATGATGGACAGAACTTGTTAAGGAAAAATTATGAAACTTCATGTGTGTACCGTCTGCGGCTATGAATATGATCCAGAAGTAGGCGATCCCGATGGCGGTATAGCCCCAGGAACACCCTTTGAAGAAATACCAGAAAACTGGGTATGTCCGGTTTGCGGCGCAACAAAAGATGAATTTGAACCAGCAGATGTGTGAAGATAAAAAGGACTGAATTGTTAAGTCTTTTGACTTCCGTGCAGCGGTACTAGCCTAGAAAGTAGGCGCTATAAAAGAGATATTTTTGAAATTGCTACCGTTAAAAATTGTAGTTATTGGAGGTGGGGCAGCAGGATTTTTCGGTGCGATCGCTTGCGCTGAATCCAATCTTTATGCCCAAGTTACTTTACTCGAAGCCAGTCGTCAACCGCTGGCTAAAGTTCGCATTTCTGGTGGAGGACGATGCAACGTCACCCATGCTTGCTTTGAAGCAGGTGAATTAGTACAAAATTACCCCAGAGGTGGAAAAGCCCTGCGGGGTGCTTTCACTCGCTTTCAACCCCAAGATACAATAGCCTGGTTTGCTGATCACGCAGTAAATCTCAAAACTGAAGCCGATGGACGGATGTTTCCGATTACAGATAGTTCTGAAACAATTGTGGATTGTCTGATGAATGCGGCAAAAGTATCGGAGGTGGAACTTTGTACAGGAGTATCTGTTGTTTCAGTCAAACGACTACCTAGCAATGAATTTGAGATCCTGCTGAAGTCGGGAGAAATCAAGAAGTGCGATCGCTTGCTGCTGGCAACGGGAAGCAACCCTGTAGGTTATAAAATAGCTCAAGAGTTTGGTCATCAAATTCAACCACCTGTACCCTCACTATTTACCTTCAACATTCTCGATCCCCAACTTAGGGCTTTAGCTGGAATTAGCGTTAACCCTGTGCAATTACGGTTATCTGTTGCTGGAAAACCCCAACTATCACAAATAGGGCCATTACTTGTGACTCACTGGGGTTTGAGTGGCCCGGCTGTTTTAAAGCTTTCGGCTTGGGGTGCAAGACTTCTGCATGAAAGTCGTTATCAAGCCACATTGTTAATCAATTGGCTACCGCATTTACAGCAAGAACAAGTACGAGAAAAAATTTTAGCAGTGAAGACACAATGGGCAAAGAAAGCGATCGCACTACATCGGGGAGTTGATCTACCTCACCGCCTTTGGCAACATATTATTGCTCGTGCAGATATTACTACAGAAGATCGCTGGGCAGAAATCTCTAATAAAACCTTAAATCAGCTAGTACAAGAACTTACACAAGGACAATATTTAATCAGTGGGAAGGGAGTGTTTAAAGAAGAATTTGTCACTTGTGGCGGTATCAACCTCAAAGAAGTCAACTTCAAGACAATGGAAAGTAAATTAGTTCCGGGACTTTACTTTGCCGGAGAAATCTTGGATATTGATGGCATTACTGGTGGATTTAACTTTCAAAGTGCTTGGACAACAGCTTATTTAGCTGGTAATACAATGGGGACTAGTTAATCTGTTCCATTTATTGTTATGAGTTTGTAGTAAGCACTTTAGTGCTTAAAAAGACAGGACTAAAGTCCTGACTACGAACTTCATTACAAACCGTTACCAATCAAAATAAACGATGCCCAATAATAAGGATGAGTAAGGTTACTGCTGACTGCTGCCGATATATCGGTGTTTTTTGTCTGTGAGTCTCCAGTAATTAAAGCAATTTGGGCTTGCCGCAAAGCTTCGGCTTTGGTAAACTTCCCTGATGAAAGTGCGGTATAAAAAGCGTTCATCAACGCCTGAGTTCCACCATCATCTACAGCCCATAAAGAGGCGATCGCTGCCCTAGCGCCGGTTTTTTGAATTTGGTAGCCAAAGCCTAGAATTTCTTCACCATTGCCCAGTTTGCCCCCCAAACCCGTTTCGCAAGCACTTAAGACTACCAAATCTACATGGGGAAGTGACCAAGTGGCAATATCTGTAAGGTTAACGCGATCGCCATTCCCAAATAAAATAAATGAATCTTCTGGTTTACCCACTACAAAAGCTGCATGAGTCGCTAAATGGACGATTGGATAATCATCCATTTGCGGTACGGTAGCTTGGGGACTAAAGGCATCGTTTAAAAGTTTTTTGGTTTGGGGAACGATCGCAGCTAAACTTTCCACTTCTCGTCCTGCAAAGGGCAATCCCGACAAAGCAACCTGCCGATTTCCTAATTCAACTTTAAAATTACCTTTAGTAAAAGCACCAGCTAAAACCCGCAAAGTAGATGCTGGTGGACTGTTTAAGTCAGTTAAACTCGTAGCAGTAATGTGATTGACATTAAAGCGCTCTACTAGCCATTTTTTGCCATCATATAGAGCTGCCAATGGAACATAGCGTAACTGGCCATCTGGCGCATAAATTAGAGTTTGTGTCCCTGCTTTTTGCAAATCATCTTCTATAGGTTTGATGAGCCATGTATACAACTGACTGGCGGGTTTTTTAATATTCCGGCTGGGATTTGTTAAAGCTTCACGGAAGGTAACAATAGTTTGGTTGAGTTGTTCACGCGTCACAGCAACCGGACGATGAATTGGCGGAGAGTCAGGAGTTACGAGTACCAATTCCAAGCGATCTTTGAGAACTAGTGGATAGAGGAGTACAGATTTTTGAGGTAATTGCGCTAAGTTATCCCGAATTTCGTTGATATTTTCTAAATCCAAATTTTGCCGTCTAGCAGTACGACTAACTTGCTCCATCTGTGCTGTGACTGCGGGACTAGTAAGAAATTTGTTAAATGCTTGTAGGAGTTGTTGCTGATTGGCTACTAGTTGGGTGATGCGTTGATTTTGCTGTGGCGATCGCTTTTGTGGAGGAATGTTACGTAATTTTGTCAGTTCTTTACCCAAAACAACGGCATTATTCAGGGTTTGCTCCAACTGTTGTTTAATTGGTTTTTCTATGGGCAGTATATTAATGCCTTTCGTAGTCCGTTGATTACCGGGTACGTTGTGGAGATACTGTTCTAGTTCTTCAACTTTGAGTAAATCTATAGTCCGTTGCGCTTCTGCAACACGCCCTTGTTTGAGCAAACGTTCACCCAAAAGGCGATATGTCTGGGCAACAGTTATGCTGTAAGCGTCTGGTTGCGGGGTAGAAAATACTGATGGATTCAAGCGAACTTTTTCGCGGTTAATCAAGCAATGCTTGTAAAAAAAAATTGCTAACTCTGGTTTATTTTGGATATCAAATAAGTAACCTATATTACTATAGGTTTTACCCAAGTCAGTGTAAGCTTGTGTCGGCGTACTTTCTTTAACACTAAGTTCTTTATTAATACGTAAAGCGGTGAGAAAAAAGCTCAATGCTTGGGAATAATCACCGTGATTTTGATACACTCTACCCAGATTGTTATAAGTGACAGCTTCCCAAGAAGAGTCTGTAAGTTCTTTGCTAATGACTAATGCTTTCTGTAATCTTTGCAATGCTGCTGCAAATCGCCCTTGCTGAGATTTGGCGATCGCTTCTGCATTTAATCGCTTAATTTCTGATTGTTGAGTATTTTGGGGTTGTTGTGCGTGGGTGTTGTGTTCTTTAATATGGGAATTTACTAAATTACTTTTTGGATATGCGATCGCAGAACTGAGGAAAAAAACTACATTTACAGCAAAAATACTAAAATATCGGAGAT
>JBBSOP010000243.1:0-7399 GCA_038259655.1 Chroococcales cyanobacterium | reverse complement strand
CCGACATTCGGTTCAATCGTGCAAAAAGGGAAGTTAGCTGCTTCTGCTTTAGCATTAGCAACTACAGCATTAAATAAAGTAGATTTTCCGACGTTGGGAAGTCCGACAATTCCGGCTCTTAGCATTTTGGATTTTAGATTTAGACTAGACTAGACTACAAAGATAATTTAAACAGGTTCAGGTATCGGTTGAGGAATTGGCCCTGGAACCGGCTGGGGAATAGGAGTAGGTATTGGTTCTGGTGCAGGCCCTGGTATGGGTTGGGGAATTGTTAGCCCTGGCGTAGGTTCAGGAGTTGGTAGGGGATTAGGTTCAGGATTGGGTATCTGTGGTTCGGGGATAGCAATAGCAGTGAAATCAATCATGGTAAGTCTCATCTAATTGTTCGACTTTCCCAAGCTAGATGAAAATTATAACTTTTGACATCTCCCCAAATAACTATACCTGTTTAATTCTTTGATCTTATTTCTTTGTTATGCTTGCAGATGTTCGGCTGGCGTTGCATAAGTAACGCTCGTTGCGTGTAGGTTTTTCGCGGTAGGATTGATTTCAAACACCCTATTACAGTAAAAACCTAGGCAATTGCCAAATCATAATGTAAAACTAAGATTTCATCTGCTCTCAAAGTAGCCATTGCATATTCACAGCCTTGAGTATCAGCAAACTCGACTAAATAATGATCTTCTTCTTTCTCATACACATCTACAATTGTTCCAACTTGTCCAGTTGGTAAGCTCTCGATAGAAGTATAATCTTCTTCCACCAGTTGTAATCTCTCAATTGAAATAGTCTTAAGGGTAGCAACAGTATCCAAAAGTTTAGCTTTTTTCATTTAATTTAAGAAACGCAGTAATCAAACGGGGATAAGGATTGTTAGCAGTAATTTCCCAGATTGTTCGCAGCTTGATTTTGTCTGTATTAGGTACTATCCAATCTACCTTAAACTGCTGACCAAATTGTGTGGTACTTTGCTGAATAACTTCACCTGCAACTGCTGCTGTTTGCACAAGTTCATGCAAAATATCCGCGTTTTCCAGCGTGATTCCTAAAATCGACGCGAAAACTCTGGCTTTATGTTTCCCACTAGGATGTTCTGGATTTAGACAATAGCCTATTAGCTTTTGCGTAGAAATCTCTGCTTGCTCACCATTAGGTAATTTCACTGTCGATGAAGATGCCCTACCAGACTTCAAATTTTATCATTGGTGGTTCGTTCTTTTAAAAATGCTTAATCAAAACCAAACACCCTTGTTAGATGCCATACAAGCCTGTATAAACCATCCTCACGCACCTTTTTATACCCCAGGACATAAAAGAGGTGAAGGAATTTCTCAACTTTTAGCTGATTTGTTTGGTAAAGCTGTATTTCGTGCTGATTTAACAGAGTTAGCAAATTTAGATAATTTGTTTGCACCCCAAGGCGTAATTCTAGAAGCCCAACAACTGGCGGCGGCAGCTTTTGGTGCTTCCCAAACATGGTTTCTTGTCAATGGTTCTACTTGTGGAGTTGAAGCGGCGATTCTCGCTACCTGTGGCACAGGTGATAAAATCATTTTGCCTCGGAATGTGCATTCTTCTGCGATCGCTGGTTTAATTCTTGCTGGTGCTATCCCGATTTTTCTCAATCCTGAATATGACGCAGTTTTAGATATTGCCCACAGTGTTACACCAAGCGCCGTACAATCTGCCCTAGAACAGCATCCAGATGCGAAAGCAGTATTGATAGTTTATCCAACATATTACGGCGTTTGTGGAGATTTAAGAGCGATCGCTCAAATTACCCATCAATATAATATTCCTTTACTTGTAGATGAGGCACATGGCGCTCACTTTGCTTTTCATCCCCAACTACCTACTTCTGCTTTAGCCACAGGTGCAGATTTAACTGTACAATCTATCCACAAAGTACTCGGTGCGATGACACAAGCATCGATGTTGCATATCCAAGGATACAAAATAGATATTGACCGAGTAAGTAAAGCCTTGCAACTTGTGCAGTCTACTAGTCCTAGTTATGTACTTTTAGCTTCTTTAGATGCAGCACGTCAGCAAATGGCATTATCTGGAACAGCGCTGATGTCTCGGACTTTGCAACTTGCAGATACAGCTAGCCAAAAAATCAGTCAAATTCCGAAATTATCAGTTTTAGAAATGCCCTCATCTGAGTTTGTGGCTTTAGACAGAACACGACTAACCGTTACTGTTTCTGACTTAGGTTTAACCGGATTTGAGGCTGAGGAAATTCTAGATGAAAAATTGGGCGTTACCGCTGAATTTGCGTCTTTGCAAAATCTCACTTTCATTATTAGTTTGGGTAACACTCAAGCTGATATTGATCAACTGGTACAAAGTTTTACTACTCTTGCCCAGGTATACCACCAAACTAACTTGACTGTAAAAAGTCCAATTTTGCCCAACCTATTTAGTAATTTGGAGTATTCCGTGCAGATTTATCCCCGCGAAGCTTTTTTTGCTACAAGTGAGACTTTACCATTAGAACAGACAAGCGATCGCATCTGTGCTGAAATTGTTTGTCCCTATCCTCCAGGTATTCCTGTATTAATGCCAGGAGAGGTAATTACCAAAGAATGTTTAGCATATTTGCAACAAATTAAAATGATGGGTGGATTTATTAGTGGTTGTGCAGATAGCAGTTGCAAAACTTTAAAAGTTGTCAAAAATTAATTCTCTTCATTAGATTTAAATATTATTTTGCTGTACTTCTTACTAGCATTAATTGACAATTAATGGTAAAATACTTGCTTGAATAAGCTAATTTTTGAGATAAAAGTCCTTAAAATCTTATCCTTTAGACTTGCTTACACTTTGGAACTAAAGACAGATAGGTCTAGATTGGGTAGGCAAGTACTATGAAATATGTAATTCGATGCTTAAGAAAAATTAACAATGAAACCTTATCCTAACGATGCAACTGAAACTGCATACAACGGCAAGGATCGCAATGCTGGTGATGTTGGTATTACTCCCCAGACCGAACTTTGGAATGGTCGCTTGGCTATGATTGGTTTTCTCGCTTACATCCTTTGGGATCTCAACGGCTACAGCGTAGTGCGGGACGTACTTCACCTCGTTTCTTATACTCCCCACTAATAGTTGAGCATTTTTGCTTGTAAGCTTCAGGCGTTTACAAATAACAATGCAGGACATTGGCTGCGAAAATACTAGACTCAGCCGTGTCCTCATTTCTATAGCCCAGGCTCTCGACAACAAAAGTTTTTGGTATATGATGATGTGTGTAATAATAGTTAAAGTATCTTAATATTTATACACAATTCTAGATTCTAAACACTATTGAGTGCAAAACGCTGACCGCTAAGAGAGTTTTTTAGCAAGTGGTTAGTGCTTTTTGTTGCCAGTATATTTTTGTGATTTTTACGTGAATACTACGCGGAGTAAAAGCGTGATCAATTTAGAACCACTACCTAGTTATCAAATAAAATTGAATCCAGGAGTGAAAAGTAAATCTTTCTTTAAAGGGCTTCTCATCGCTTTTATTATTATTAGCGTCTGGTCGATTAGCCTAATTTCCTTACTTTCTATAGACATTTCCCAGGTGAATGTTTTGATGTTGTTGCCTATCGTACTTTGGCAAACATTTTTATATACAGGATTATTTATTACATCTCATGATGCTATGCATGGGGTAGTTTTTCCTCAAAACCCCAAAATTAATCATTTTATTGGTTTATTGTGCATATCTCTTTATGGCCTTTTACCATATAGAAAATTATTGAAAAAACATTGGTTACACCACCATAGTCCAGCTAGTCAATTAGACCCAGATTTTCACAATGGTCAGTACAAAAATTTCTTAGCTTGGTACTTTTATTTTATGAAAAATTATTGGAGTTGGCGACAAATTATTATCATAAGTCTTATTTATAATTTTGCTAATTACCATCTCCATATTCCTGCCGATAACTTAACCTATTTTTGGGTAATCCCTTCACTTTTAAGTTCGTTGCAATTATTTTATTTTGGAACTTTTCTGCCACATAGTGAGCCAACAGGAGGTTATATTCAGCCTCATAATGCTCAGACTACTAACCGTCCTATTTGGTGGTCATTTATCACATGTTATCACTTTGGCTACCATAAAGAACATCATGAATATCCCCATATTCCTTGGTGGCAACTACCAGAAATTTATAAAATACATCATTGAAAAAAAGAAAGGAGGCGCAAAGAACAGTAGGGGCGGGTTTAATAAAATAAAATCATCATTATTCATGGCGGATATTTGTTAACCTGCCCCTGCTCCTGTTAGGTAAAACTTTTGGATAATTAGTTAAAAATAAAAAATTTGCTTGTTAATAAAGCTTTAATTTGCTGCTTGCTGTTGAGATGTTATCTCTGCATTTACTTCTAGTAAAGGTGGACGCACACATAAATAAATCAAAGAACCAAACAACGGAATCAAACTGATTAACCAGAACAACTGTGAATTTTTCCAGCCACGACGCGCCATATCATCTCCCAGTAATGTCGGAAATAATAAGCAAAGTAAACAAAAATCTAAACTCATTACATGAATGAAACGGTTGGTTTGCCACTGTTGTATAAAATTTCCCCAATCTCCTTTTTGTAAACCAAAGGTGACTAAAATAAGTGTCGCTACAGTCAGGATAATGCCAGTTATGCGGGAATCTAGCAACTTAAGCAAAGTATTCTTGCTACCGATGAATTGTTTATTTGGTTCTCGTAGAGCTAAGTAGGGTAATAAAGCAAATGCACCTACTGCAAAAGAGGCAGTAGCAAATGGCCAAGCAGGTATTTTTTGATTTCTGCCATCAATAAAAATCACTGCGCTGTAGATTAAAGGCCAAATGCCCATAAGGTTAAATAGTGCTATGACTAAGGGATTAATGCCTTGCCATTGACCAATAGATAAATTTTTAATCAACATGAATGTGTCAGGTTGATCGGGAGGAGCAAGGAGAAAAGCATAGGTAATCAATCCTAACCACAGCATCCCGAAGATAATTTTTCTCACGTTTTTGATTAACACTTTTAAAAATCAGGGATTGAAATAACCAAACGCTTCTGAGAGGTAATCAGCGGCACTAGCCACAACTGCGATCGCACTTTCATAATCTAGGCGCGTTGGTCCCAAAACTCCCACACTTCCTACTGGCACTGAACCTCGGCGATAAGTCGAAGAAATCAAAGTACAGGTACGTATCGGTTCTAGGGGGTTTTCTGCACCAATGCGAACTGTTACCCGTTGTTTGCCCATTTCTTCTGTCTCCGGCTCCTCAAATATTAATCGCCAAAGCTGATCCTGTTCTTCTTCCAGTAGGTGGATAATCGTTTTTACTTGCTCTAGTTGAGAAAATTCTGGCTGACGTAACACTTCTGCCACACCCCTCACCATTATTTGTGTTGCAGTTGGTGCTAGAGCCCGACGAGTCAATTCTGCTACCGAACTTTTCAAAAATTCGCCATAGCGTTGGAACTCCCGATCTAATTGGCTCCAGTCAAGATTACCCAATTCCAACAGACTCCGCCCCCGCAAATGGGTATTCAAAAAGTTAGAAACTATCTGTAACTCCCGATCAATTACTTCTGAATCACGTTGTATTTCTTCCCCTACAGGTGGCAAATCCATCAGCTTAGAATGGGTTTCATAAGCATCTGTCACCACAATCAGCATAATCCGCCCTGCTTCAATTTGCATTAATTGCAGATGTCGCAAAATTGCTGTGGTGGTTTGTGGCATGGTAATCAAGCTAACGCATCCACTCAAAGTTGCTAAAATTTGGGCAGCTCCTTGCAGTAAAGCTTCTAAACTCCAATCTTCCCAATGAAGACGCTGTTGCAGTGTTAGTTCTGTCTCTTTGGCTAAAACTTCCATTCGCGTCATGTCTCGCAGAGAAGGTGTAATTAGCTGGTCAACATAAATGCGATAGCCTGAGTCTGAAGGTACTCTGCCAGCGGAGGTGTGCGGTTGGTAAAGTAACCCAGACTTTTCTAAAACGCCCATCACATTACGAATAGTAGCTGAACTAACACCCAAATCGTACTCTTCGACCAAAGCTTTTGAACCAACAGGCTCCGCTGTAGCGATATAGTGACGTACCGTTGCCCAAAGTATATGCTGTTGTCGATTTGTCAACTGAACTTCCATAGGGTATGTTTTGCTGAAGGCAAATTTTGATCAAAGACTGGGAAGAATTTTTAAATTTGACTATCAATAAAGATTAATAATAGTTAATTAAGGTGGCGAAATATTTATTTATATTGTAAGAGCTTAAGAGTAATGTTTTGAAATTGCTATTTTACAGAGCTTGACTTTTGCTAGCAAATTCGCGTTTATCAAGTACAATCATGAGGTTATTTAAGTATATTTGCATATTTTTTATATAAAAATTGTATATGAAATTACTGATTTTTGGGACTGTTTTAGATATACTCATAGCAGTAATTTCTTTGAATGTGGGGAAGTGCGGGCGATCGCCGATAAATTATTAATTTACACAATATTGTATTAAGAATAGCATTCGAGATGGTTAGATCCCCGACTTCTTTAAGAAGTCGGGGATTTTGTTATTGACGCTAATATTGGGGAATTGAAGAGTCAACTAATAAAGAATAGGCATCAATGCCACCCACAATATTTTTAACATTTGTAAATCCTTGAGCCAATAACCACTGGCACATCTGGGCAGAACGGATGCCGTGATGACATAGCACAAGGGTTTCAGCATCGGGATTGAACATAGTAGGGACTTGATCGCCCCATTCCACAAATTCACTCAAGGGTAGGTTGACAAAGCCATCGATGCTAGCGATCGCTAGTTCTTGTGGTTCTCGTACATCTACTAGCTGAATATTTGCATCGCCAGAAGACAGCCGTTGTGCTAATTCTTCTACACTAATCTGGATCATAAGTTGACCTAAAATTTCCCTGTCATGAAGTTTTTCTGAGCAATCCTATATGATTTATGGTGACAGAAAATCTGTATCCTAGCATGAGCATTTATTGACGCTGCGCGGGTCAGTTGTCAATAGTCAGTTGTCAGCGATGCACTGAGTTTCGACGCGCGGCAATCGAGCGAAGTCGAGATTCAACTGCCGCTTGTCGAAGTGTTGTTTTTGATGATGCTTTTTTACTATGTCTAATAGACATCTACAGTAAATTAATGAGAGAAACACCGACTTGTTCAGTTATCGTGAAGCTATTTTCAAGAGTTAGCGATCGCTCTTAGCATTCAAATTTATCAATGCTAGTATAGGCACATATACCGAAATATTTATATCGAAACCCCGAATTATCGGATTCTACCCGTTAAACCCATTAACAATCTGTTTACCCCCAACGTAAAGATGGGGGTATTTTTATTTACACTACGCGACTCAGTTGAAAGGTATTTTTGCT
>JBBSOP010000242.1:0-7411 GCA_038259655.1 Chroococcales cyanobacterium | reverse complement strand
CTTGTATTTATTGGCTGTGTTTAGAGTTATTTGAGTCACCGATAACAGCATGGATGAGTATAGCACTTTTGGCAGTCTCGCCGTTACATGTTTTATATGCTCAAGAGGCAAGACAATTCAGTTTATGGATTGTAACAATTTTGCTAGAGAGTGCTGTCTTGCTTAGAGCAATGCGCCTTCGTAAGCAACGACTGTGGGGAATTTATGGAGTTACAGTAGCACTTGGATTATATACATTTTTGTTTACTGGATTAGTGGCGATCGCTCACGGCATTTATGTAATGGCTATAGAACGCTGGCGATTTACCAAAACAGTTAAAACTTATTTGATAGCAACTAGCCTGGGGTTTCTAGCTTTTGTACCTTGGATTATTACTATTATTAATAATTTATCGCAAATTGATCGCACAACAGCTAGCGCTCAAACTAGACAATCTCTATCAAGCTTGATTGCAAATTGGATTACTAATATTGGGGGATTATTTGGCGACTTTTGGCGTTATGAACCATTTTTCCCAGATTTGAACTTACCTATTTTGCGCTGGGGTAGATTTTTAGTTCCTTTGCTTTTAATTTTAGTAATTTATGCATTTTTATTTCTTTATCGACGAACAGTATCTAGAGTTTGGTTATTTGTTTTTATATTGAGTGGATTGACTGCATTAGCCCTCATCTTACCTGATGTGATTATTGGGGGAGAATTAAGTGTTAGGGCTAGATATGTCATGCCATGTTATGTAGGCATTCAGCTAGCTGTTGCTTACTTATTAGCAACTCAAATTATCACTGCTAAATTGATAGTCCGTCAGTTTTGGCAATCAGTCATGGTTCTATTAATTTCGATTGGATTGCTATCTTGTGTTGTTAGTTCCCAAGCTGAAACATGGTGGAATAAAGGTAGTCATGCCAATCCCGAAGTAGCTCGGATAATTAATAAAAGTAATAATCCGCTTGTAGTTAGTAGTACTTCTTCCCTAAATATTGGTGATTTAATGTCTTTGAGTCATTTGCTCAATCCAAATGTGAAAATGCAATTAGTCGTTGAGCCAAACATACCGACTATTCCCCATAGTTTTAGTAATGTATTTTTATTTAATCCATCTGATAAATTTAGATCGAAAATGGAAAAAAAATATAACCTGGCTATGATTTACCAAAGAGGTAGATTATGGAAACTAGTACCACAAGGGGGAATTAAGAATTAAAAATTAAAAATAAATACAGCATAAGCTTTTCATTGATTTGGAATGGTAGTTTATTTATGCCATCTTGTACTAAAACAACGTGAGTTCGACGGAACCTAACCCCAACCCCTTCCCTACAAGGGAAGGGGCAAAAAATCTACAATTTGGTACGAAAAAATAGTTTTTTAAAGCCGTCGAACTCACGTTAAAATAGAAAAATAGGTAAAGCGTGTAACTGCAATAACAGCGCATTTATTACCTGTTAGATCCGACGAAATTCAGATCAAAAACCAATTTTGACAGGTGATTGCTTATTATAAAACTTAACGCGATCGCGTCCTGCTGTTTTTGCTTCATATAATGCTTGATCAGCCAAAGCAATAATTGTTTGAAAGTCAGAAGTTATCTGAGGAGTTTCTGTCGCAACCCCAATACTAACGGTTACATAAGAATTAACTAGAGAATTTGGATGGGGAATTGCTAGAGTTCTAATTGCAGAGCAAATTGTTTCAGCTAAAAAAATAGCACCCTTAGTAAATGTAGCTGGTAAAATTACCGCAAATTCTTCTCCTCCATAACGAGCAACTAAATCGGCAGGACGTTTAACAGTATTTTGAATGGCTGTAGCAATTTTCTGAAGACAGCGATCGCCTGCCTGGTGTCCGTAAGTATCGTTGTAAAATTTAAAAAAATCAACGTCGCAGAGAATCAAGGACAAGGGCAGTTTCTCCCGTGCCATACGCTGCCATTCTTGGGTGCAATATTCCTCAAATCGTCGGCGATTAGCTATTTGAGTTAACCCATCAATCGTCACTAATCGCTGCAATTCTCGATTAGCAGCCTCCAGTTTTTGCTGCGTTTGAAATTGCTGAATTAAGCGTCGTACCCGCTGACGCAAAACTGGCCAATGAATTGGTTTAGTAACGTAATCGATTGCACCCACTGCAAATGCCCGATCAACTGACTCTTGATCCTCTAATCCTGTAATCATTAAAACAGGAGTATATTGACCACCTTCAAGAGATTGCAACTGAGTACAACACTCGAACCCGTCAATATCTGGCATAATGGCATCAAGGAGGACTATATCTGGATGAAGTTGTTGAAAAACAACTAAAGCTTCTCTACCATCTTGAGCTTCTGCGATGCGATAACCTTCACGCTCTAAAGAAAGTCGCAACTGTTTGCGGATAAATGGTTCATCATCAACAATTAAAACTAAAGCTTGGTATTCAACAAAAGTAGTTTTAATCATATCTGCTTCTCCAATTCTGCAAGTAGAGCAGTTTTAACTTGCTCAAATTCTTGAGTAATTCGCAAGTAAATTTCTCCACTTTCTTGAAGATTGTTGCTTCGTCCCTGAATTTCTAGCTGCTTACAAAGCTGTGCAAGGGTGGTAGCTCCCACTGAAGCACTGCTAGATTTGAGGTTGTGGGCTGTCTTCCATATAGCTTGGGTATTCTGATCAGTGACTGCTGTGCTAATATTTTCAATTAGTTTAGGAGTTTCGCTCAGATAACATTCAAGCAGTTCTGCAAGTGCTACCTGATCTCCTGCTAACATCTCCCGCAGAGATTGCAAAATTTTGACATCAATTACAGTGATTTGTATGTGATTTGGCGCACTCTTGAGGCTATTTAGAAAACTCGTTTCTAGATTTTGTTTATTTTGGGTAGTAAATTTTGCACTGATTCGGGGACGACATTTGCTGAGTGCGTTCATTAATTCCTGAATTTGTACGGGTTTGCTAATGTATTCGTCCATACCAGCAGCAATACAAGCTTCGCGATCGCCCCGCATGGCATTGGCAGTGATGGCGATTATATAAGGACGAGAATTAACTTCCCATTCCTGACAAATTCTCCGGCTAGCTTCTAGCCCATCCATTTCCGGCATATTAATATCCATTAACACTACATCGTAAGGCTGACGTTGTAATGCCGCCAGCACATCTAACCCATTAGTTGCTATATCTGCCCGATAACCAATTTTCTGTAGCATCAAAAGAGCAACTTTTTGATTAACCACCATATCTTCTGCAAGCAGAATCCGCAGCGGTAGTTTCTCTGACAAATAGGGATTAACCTGGGGAGGATGAGAGATATTAACTAGAAATGGCTGATTATCCCAAGCATGAACAAGAACATTGTAAAGTTGAGTTTGTTTGATTGGTTTGGTCAAACAGGTGCTAAGTGGAAAATCATTAAAATCAAAGTCATAATCTTGTTTACCCAATGAAGTCAACATCACTAAAGGCGTGTTTTTATAGCCAGGGTGGTTGCGAATTTCATTAGCTAGGGTGATACCTTTCATATCAGGTATCTCCATATCCAAAATGACAATATCAAATTGTGTTCCATGTTTGAGGAGAGCTAAAGCTACTTCACCAGATTTGGCAGTACAAGTTTTCATCTGCCAAAACTCTGCTTGCAAGCTTAATATTTGCAGATTAGTAGGGTTCTGATCTACGATTAACAACTGCTTATCTATAAGTGGAGCTAGCAGATGGCAAGATTCATCTAATTCTTGATTAGTGACTACTTGAGCAGTAATGGTGAAGTAAAAAATAGAACCTGAAGAAGGATAGGTTGATGAAACTAGCTTTTTTGGTTGCCATCCCCAAGAAAAATTACCACCGATACAACCTTGGCTTTCAACCCAAATACTACCGCCCATCATTTCACTTAAGCGTTTGCTAATTACTAGTCCTAATCCTGTGCCACCATATTGTCGAGTTGTGGAAGCATCTGCTTGAGTAAAGGATTGGAATAAACGCTTGATTTTTTCTGGTGCAATACCAATGCCTGTGTCTTCAATCGCAAATAAAATTTCGCACCTGTTTTCTATTTTTTTACTTTCAATTTGCCTAGCATGAACAGAAAGTACAACTTCTCCTTGTTGGGTAAACTTAATAGCATTGTTGAGGAGATTCATTAAGACTTGACGTAAACGAGTCACGTCGCCAACAATCTGAATGGGTACTTGAGGATAGATTAAATAAGCTAGTTGAATATTTTTTTGGACTGCTGTTGGTGCAAATAAGTCAATCACCTGCTCTATGCAAATTCTCAAATCAAACGACTTTTCTTCGAGTTCTAACTTGCCTGACTCGATTTTAGAGAAATCTAAAATGTCGTTGATAATGGTGAGCAAAGCATCTCCACTAGTACGCACTGTTTCTACCAAGTCTTGCTGTTGGGGAGTCAGGTTAGTATCTAACAATAGTCCGGTCATGCCAATAATGGCATTCATGGGGGTGCGAATTTCATGGCTCATCATGGCTAAAAACTCACTTTTTGCCCGATTTGCAGATTCCGCCTGACGTTTGGCTTTTTCTAGGGCAAAGTTTTTCCAGGTGAGTTCTTCCCTTTGACGGGTTTCTTGCTCCAATAGTTGAGCTTGTGCTAAAGCAATGCCTAATTGAGCCGCTACTGCTTCTAATAATTCAATTTCGTCTTTAGTCCATTGGCGAAAATGATTACACTGATGTAAACAAATGATTCCGTTGGGTTCTCCTTGATAGGAGGTGCGGATAATCAACATGGACTTCAGCCCAATTTCTTCACACAGAGGTATGGCCGCCTGGAGTAATGGTTCAACGTAAACATTGGGAGAAGCGATCGCTGTATTTTGTGCTACAACCTTTTCGGCATGGGGATTGCCAATTATGGGAATTTCCCTGTTTTGCATCGAGCAGTAACCGGAAACAATATACTCCGCTACTAAAGGAATGCGGGGAACAGGTTGACTAATATAAGAGTGAATTAAACAGCGACTAACTTCAAAGGCTAGTCCAATTTGGGTAGCAGCTGTTTCAAAGATTTCTTTGGTTTCGAGACTCTGGCGAATTTTATAAGTAATGTGTTCTAGTAGCAGCGTCCGATTTAATTGTCTTTTCAGTGCATCTTGTGCTTGCACACGTTCAGTAATGTCTTTGGTTGAGCCAACCAGCCGTACCGGATTATCCTCTTTATCCCATTGAGCGATCGCATGTACCAGCACCCACTTATAAGTGCCATCATTGCAGCGCAGCCGATATTCAACGACATAATCAGGAATTTGGCGATTGAGATAATCTTGCCTCATAGCCATGACTCGGTTGCAATCATCGGGATGGATGCGGTTAACCCAATAATCATTGTTACTGTTGCTGATCAGTTGATGTTCTGGTTCTCCTACTAGTTCAGCCCACTGAGCAGAACGGAAAATTTTATTAGTGATGATGTTCCAATCACAAATTGTGTCATGGTTGGCTTGAATTACCAACTGCCAGCGCTCCTCACTTTCTCTCAAGGCTGCTTCGGCAAGTTGGCGATCAGTAATATCATTTTGAATACCAATAAAGTGAGTTAGCTGTCCGTTTTCTTCATATATAGGAGAAATAGTTAATTCATTCCAAAATAATGTGCCATCTTTGCGGTAGTTGCGGAGTACAACTTTGCAACTTATGCCAGCTTTAATTGCTGATCGCAGTTCATTGATTGCTGGTTGATTGATATCTGTGCCTTGTAAAAATCTACAGCTATGCCCAATCACATCGGTAGCACTGTAGCCTGTAATTTGCTCGAAGGCAGAGTTAACGTAAATAATTGGATTATTTGCCAGTCTGGCATCGGCAATAATAATGCCGTTACTAGTAGCAGCTAGCGCCCGTTCTCTCAGTCGCAAGGTTTTTTCAACTAACTTCAGGTCGGTAATATCAAACATGAATCCTCGTAAGATGGTGGGGGTTCCTGCTTCCTGAAATACATTTACAATGTCTCGTAGCCAAACAACTCGCCCATCTGCTGCCAACATCCGATATTCAAATTCGTAATTTTTTCCTCTACCAACTGCTGCTTGATAAAAACTTAGAGATTTTTCTTGGTCATGGGGATGTAGATGATTAAACCAAAAATTTTCCTGATACCATTCTTCTAGGGGATATTCTAGTAAAGTTTCTGCTTGGGGACCAACATAAGTAAATCGCCAAGTTTTCAAGTCTAGTTCCCAAGGAATAACTTTGACTGTTTCTAATAACTGCCGCAGCCGAGTTTCGCTGGCACGCAGAGCAATTTCTGTTTGTCTCTGCTTAAAAATTGTCTGGACTAACTGGTGATTGATTGCTGCTATTTGACGGCTGCTCAATTCAGTCGATTGAGCAAAATAAGTTGATAATGTCAACATGACAGCAATTAATAACCCTGCCAGCAATACGACTGTCGGCAGGGGAGAATGCAGTTTTATTAATAAATCTGGAGTTGGGTAAACCTGGATTCGCCAATGAATCTTATACAAGTCTAAGTTTACTTCTTGTTGCCAAGGTGACGGCGCTAGCAGTTGTGAATTATTAGTATAAATTAATTCTTGATCATCAAAGATCTTAACTTTACAACCTTTCGGTACATGCAAAACGGAATCTAGCAGGGTTTGATGTCGAAAAACTCCTAATATAAAACCATCGAAGCGATCGCCGACAAATAAAGGTATATATGCTAGTAAAGGTATATATGCTAGAAATCCTTTGCCACCTTGGACAAGGTTAATTGTAGAAGTAAAAGTGGTATGGCGGCGATCGCGAGCCATTTCTAGTGCAGATCGTCGCCGTGGCTCCTGGCGAAGATCAAAATTTTGTGCAGCTTTATTTTCGACTAATGGTACAATCCAACGTACCCTAAATAATGGGTCAACTCGCTCGATTGCTTGATATCCTCCGTAGTCCTTAAAATAGTCTCCTGCCTCTGTTTCCCATTCTGTTTGAGAAATGCCTTGATGTCGTTGCCAATGTCTTTGCATTCGCTCCAACGCCTGAATGCGAGTATTAACTTCACTATTTAATTCAGTTTTAATGGCGATCGCTTGCTGTTGAATTAGTTGCTTAATATCGCTTTTTTCTTCTATTATTAACTTTTGCCAAAGTATAATCACCGCAATTGAGACTACAATACCAATTAAAAGTGGCAGTAATCCTCGTTTGCTGAGCAGATTTACAGATTCAAATTGGTAATATCTGTGCTGCCTAACCACTAATTTTCCTCCAGTAAATTCAGTAAACAGATTACTTAATGCTATTAGTAAAATTTTAAAATTGAGTAATTAAAACATCAATTACAATGTGGCAATTACGTAAATTGTATTTTTAAGTTAAAGTTAAATATTTCATTCAAGGCAGTCTTGAATAGATTTATTTGCATATTTCAAAAGTTTGTCCTTAACAACCCAATTTGTTAGTGAAAGCTAGATTAGTT
>JBBSOP010000241.1:0-7416 GCA_038259655.1 Chroococcales cyanobacterium | reverse complement strand
CAATTAGCGAATCACTTCAAAGATGACCCCGACACCAAAACCTTCCTCAAAGAATGCGCTACCCAGGATGATCACTGTGATGTGCGAGGTGCAGCAGTCGAACAATTAGCGAATCACTTCAAAGATGACCCCGACACCAAATCCATTCTCAAAGAACACGCTACCCAGGATGATGACAATGATGTGCGAGGTGCAGCAGTCAAAAAATTAGTGAATCACTTTAAATTTCATGTTGACTTGTTTGAAATTTACCACTACTGCGCTCTTAATGATCCCTTTAAGGATAGCCATAATCCCTTATTTAAACCCAATCCTCGGCGTATTGCACTGGAGATAATTATCAAGCAATATCCTAAGCATGACCAGATTTTACCACTGTTGCGCGATCGCGCCGACAATGACCCAGATGAGAAAGTGCGGGAATTTGCTCAGAAGAAGTTGGCACAATTAGAGAAGTAAAAGAGCGGTGAAAATATGAACAATACAGAAGTTCGTCAGCAAATCAACCAATATTTGGATGTATTATCTTCAGAACGCCTAGAACTGGTTGCTGACTTTTTAGTATCTCGCAAACAAAGAGAGTGAAGATGCTACCCAATAGTTGCTTGATATCCCTGGGAAAATCTTTGGAACTTGCATAGATTAAGCAAAGAGAGTAGTGGTAAATCAGGGGAGTAAAAATGTAAACAGAGGCTATGCCCAAGAAAATTAGAGAACTCAAAAGCTTATTACTGCAAGCAGGGTTTAGTTACCGTCCTGGGAAAGGTAGCCACACTAATTGGTATCATCCTTTTTTAACTGGAAGAGTTACTATATCAGGTAAAGACGGAAGTGATGCTAAAGCTTACCAAGAGAAAGACGTTAATAATGCACTTCAAAGGTTAGAAGAAATTAAAAATGCTCACGAGGAAGAAAAAGAATGAATTATCACTACACGATAATTATTCAGTGGTCTGATGAAGATGAGTGTTTTGTTGTCAGTCTTCCTGAATGGGGAGAATTTTGTCACACTCATGGGGAGACTTATGAAGAAGCTTTTAAAAATGCTCAAGAAGTTTTAGAGATGCTGATTGAATCATCTTTAGCTGATGGTGAACCCCTACCAGAGCCTAAGACGCTAGGAAAATCTTTGGAAGTTGCATAGTTAGCTGCAAATATTTGGTGTGCGTCTTGACCAATCTTCAAATAGTACTATGTTCCAAATACTTGTGGCCAAGTTGTAACTACAAAAACTATAACTGCTGCGATCGCTAATAAACCCTGAATCAAATTTCCTATTAACGAGCCTACCACAATTCCTACACCAGCCTTAACTGCCAACCACAAATCACGTCGGAAAATAAATTCACCGATAATTGCTCCTAGTAGTGGTCCTAATAAAATTCCTAGTAGTGGGCCGCCAAAAGGTAAAGTTGGTAGTAATCCTAAAAATCCTACCACTAAACCAACGATCGCACCAATTTGTCCCCATTTACTAGCCCCTGCTTGTTTTGCTCCCAAGTAGCTAGCTGAAAAATCTACTCCAATACTCAAAAGTAAAACAATAACTGTAACGATAAGTGGTGTTTTTATCGCTGCAAAAGAGCTACTAACGATTCCCCAAATAATTATCCCAATTAAAATTAAACTGCTACCAGGGATGGCGGGAACTACAGCACCAATGATACCTACAATCATTAAAGCTAATAATAGCCAATAAATAACTTGCATAATTCGTAATCGCTAACTTTTAACTTCTAATTCTTGAAGAGTAACTGCTAATTTATCAGCAATTCCAGCAACCCATTTTTCATCTTGTTTAGTGTAACTGCGAGGAACATTTGCGCCCAAAATTAATACACCTTGATTGCCAATTGGTTGACAAATTACCCCTTGAGTATTTTCTGGCAAGTAATCAAATTCGATTTTGCCAGGATATATACTTAGCTTAACTAAATAAACTGGCTGGTGTTTTTCTAGAACTCGCTTTAAAATTGACCCTGGTACTACTTCAGATTTAGCAGCCAGAATACCGCGACGTAACAAAACTTTGCCTTGATAAAAAACTACCAGCGATCGCGTCACTGTATTAGTTAATAATAAATGGGATGCCCAGGCTAACTCTGTTTTCACGGCTTCTGGTAAATCTGCTGCTAAGACAAAACCTTCTTCCCCAATTAATTCTACAGATTCAGGCGATCGCGGCTGTACTTGCTGCCAAATTAAACCTGTTAAAATCAACACTGCGCTCAGGATTACACCCAGCACATCTCCACGCGATTGCGAGTTGGTTAATTCTGTTGTCAACAAACGGTTAATCAACAAAAGTACAGCGCCTACCCCCCCAACAGCAATGGGTAAACGCCGCAAAATTAAATTGGGATCAGATTTAGTCATTAGTTATTGGGCATTGGGCATTGGGCATTGGGCATTGGGGACAAGGAGAGTTCTTTCCCCTTGTCCCCTTGTCCCCCTGCTTCCCCTGCTTCCCCTGCCTCCCCTGCTTCCGGTCGCTGAGCGTCTTGCCTTGAGCGTAGTCGAAAGGAGCCGAAGTGCTGCTCTCTTCACTCCTCCCCTGGGTCGATAATTCGCTGAAATAGATAACCAGTACCTCGTGCTGTGAGAATCAATTCTGGATTGCTGGGGTCATCTTCTAATTTTGCCCGTAACCGAGAGATATGCACATCTACTACACGAGTATCAACATGGCGTTCTGGTGTGTAACCCCATACCTCCTGTAAAATTTCCGAACGAGAAAAAGCTTCTCCAGAGCGACTGACTAGCAACTCTAGTAAGCTAAATTCCATTCCCGTCAATCGAATACGCTCATCGCCTTTATAAACTTGTCGCTTATTCGTATCAATTTTGATATTCCCTACATGAATCACACCAGAACTAGGAATCCCAGAAGCCCCAGTTTTGTCTACTCGACGTAGCACTGAGCGAATCCGCGCTTCTAACTCTTTGGGGGAAAATGGTTTAACTACATAATCGTCAGCGCCCAACTCTAAACCGGTGATGCGATCGGCGACATCACCTAATGCTGTTAGCATAATAATTGGGACATCTGACTCTTTACGTAATTCTTGACACACGCCGTAGCCATCTAGCTTTGGCATCATCACATCCAAAACCACTAAGTCAGGTTCAGCTTTACGAAAAGTTTCCAAAGCTTCTTCCCCGTCGCCAGCCGTCACTACATCGTAGCCAATCATGGAAAGGCGCGTTTCCAAAATCCGGCGAATGCTGGCTTCGTCGTCTACCACCAGGATTTTTTCTTTATGACTTTCCAAGTTTCACAATGCTCCTTAACTAAAATTTCTCATGATTAATTTTTAATACCATAATATTAAGATATCATTCCATCAATTGATTGAGAAAAAGCTGTAACTATTACTATTAATTGGATTTTAGTTTTGACCAAACCTTAAGGAAAAATTAAGATTAATTAATAAGATTTAAGATTTAAGATTTAAGAATGGCAAAGCCTAAAACCTTTTTCACTTGCAACGAGTGCGGAGCAGAATCTTCTCAGTGGTTTGGTAAGTGTCCAGCTTGTGGTACTTACAACTCTCTAGAAGAACAAATTTCCATCCAATCTTCAGTAGATATACCCAGTCGGGGAATAGTAAGTGGTTGGCAGGCGAACCAAACTAATGGTAAACCTGCTGCTAAACCAGCAAAACCTAGAGCTTCTCTGACATTTGATCAAATTAGCGATCGCCAAATTGCCCGTTGGGAATCTGGTTATGGTGAACTAGATCGGGTGCTTGGTGGTGGAATTGTTCCCGGTTCGATGGTGCTAATTGGTGGTGATCCGGGAATTGGCAAATCAACTTTACTATTACAAGTATCAAATCAGCTAGCGCAGAGATACCGTATTCTTTACGTCACTGGGGAAGAATCAGGACAACAAGTCAAATTACGTGCTTCTCGCTTGGGAGTCTCCAATTCTCAAGACGAAATCAGTGAGGAAGATGCTAAAGCAGTAGAAACTGCTGATGTTGAGACACCCCATGATCATGATCAAGCCCCACCAATAACTGAAGAGAATGTAAATGCAGATTTATATATATTGCCAGAAACAGATTTAGAAGAAATTTTACGGGAAATAGAATCCCTCCGACCAAATGTGGCAGTCATCGATAGTATTCAAACAGTATTTTTTCCAGCCCTCACCTCAGCGCCTGGTTCTGTAGCCCAGGTGAGAGAATGTACGGCGGCGTTGATGAAGGTGGCTAAGCATGAAGATATCACCATGTTAATTGTGGGACACGTCACCAAAGAAGGAGCGATCGCTGGGCCGAAAGTTTTAGAACACTTAGTAGATACAGTATTGTACTTTGAAGGCGATCGCTTTGCCTCCCATCGATTATTAAGAACAGTGAAAAACCGCTTTGGCGCAACTCACGAAATCGGCATTTTTGAAATGGTAGCCCAAGGACTGCGGGAAGTTGCTAACCCTTCAGAATTATTTTTAGGTAATCGTGACGATCCAGCCCCAGGTACGGCGATTGTCGTGGCTTGTGAAGGTACTCGTCCAATTGTTGTAGAGTTGCAAGCCCTTGTGAGTCCTACCAGCTACCCGTCCCCTCGTCGTGCTGCTACTGGTATAGACTATAACCGTTTGGTGCAAATTCTGGCAGTCCTAGAAAAACGCGTGGGTATTCCCATGTCGAAATTAGATTCTTACGTCGCTTCTGCGGGCGGGTTGAATGTAGAAGAACCAGCAGTAGATTTAGGCATAGCTATTGCCATTGTTGCCAGTTTCCGCGATCGCATTGTCGATCCAGGTACAGTTTTAATTGGCGAAGTCGGCTTAGGCGGACAGGTGCGCTCAGTTTCTCAAATGGAACTACGGTTGAAAGAAGCTGCCAAACTAGGATTTAAACGAGCGATCGTGCCTAAAGGTCAAAAGTTTCCCGATCTTGATATCGAGATTTTACCAGTTGCCAAAGTAATAGATGCAATTATTGCAGCAATACCACACCAAACCTTAGAAGATAGCGATTTAGAAATGGATGAAGATGAAGATTAGAAGCTTCTCTCCTCTAATCACAAGTGCCTAGCAGAACACCTAAAGGAAAAACTGCCATGACAGCCCTCACCCAAGACTATCAAATCACTTGGGAAAAATTACCCGATGATTACAAACTGCCAGATGATCCAGTGGACAACATCAACCAACCAGCTTTAGCAGCAGCCCTCACAGAAAGCCTAGAACTAGCTGGAAAACTCGCACCCGATGCGCTGACACCAACAAATTACGGCATCTGCGCTAACTTAAATGGCAAAACGGTTGTTAAAGCCCCAGACTGGGCATACATTCCCAAAATTATCGTCAATAGAGAAGAAGTAATCCGCAGTTATACTCCCCAATTAGAGGGAGACATCCCCCTAATTGTCATGGAATTTCTTTCTGATAAAGATGGCAGTGAATATTCCAGCAAACCGACTTATCCCCCTGGTAAATGGTTTTTTTATGAGTGCATCTTAAAAGTACCAAATTACGCCATTTTTGAACCATCCAGCGGCAATTTAGAAGTTTATCGCCTAGATCAAAATACAGGTAGATATAGCTTACAAACTCCTAATAACAATCAACATTATTGGATAGCCGAAATGAATCTTTACCTTGGGGTGTGGCAAGGTACGCGTGAAAATCGCACAGGAAAGTGGTTGCGCTGGTGGGATGAAAGCAGACTACTACTGTGGGGTTCTGAATTAGTCGAACAAGAAAAACAACGTGCTGAACGCCTAGCTGCACAATTGCGAGCAGCAGGTATTGAACCACAAGATTAGATTTTCTGTAAATAATTACAGTTTGCTAGATTGGCTAAAAATTAGCTAAATCTAGCAATTTTTTTGAGAAATATCAAATTAAAAAAAATCATAACCGTTAATATCAAGACAAATTACTATTAGTTGATTGCCGTTAAAACTTGGTAATTGTTAACAATAATTTTGCTATTTATATTAGTTCATAAAAAAGGCTTGCTGCATAGGGATTTGAAGCCGAGTAATATCATGATGCGTGCAGGTAAACAAGAAGCTGTGCTAATTGACTTTGGTATTGCGAGGCAATTTATCCCTGGTGCTATTCAACAGCATACAGAGAATCATACTGATGGTTACGCCCCACCAGAGCAGTATGTACCGGATGCCGAAGAGGGGAATTTATTGATATTTATGCCTTAGCCGCCACGTTGTATTCTTTACTGACTAGACAGTTGCCAATGCCACCACCTGCAAGATTACAAAATTTTACCCTGCGATCGCCAAAAGATTTGAATAATATTGTTAGCGATCGCGTGAATGAGGCAATTATGAAGGGGATGGCATTAAATTACAAGTTTCGCCCCCAGTCAGTACAGGAGTGGTTAGATTTATTGGATATGGGGATAGTAGCACCAACACAACCAGTTACATCTTCATCTGCGATCGTACTACCAAAACAGTCAGTAATATCTCCCCCCAATCTGCCTCCTGCTTCCTTCAACAAGTAGAGTGAGGATAAATAAAGACTTAACTTTGTTTAATACTCGCTCCTCAGAATGTTTTGATGTCTACAAGATTAGATTTAGCATGTTTGTATAAAAAACAGCTAACCAATCAGTTAATTAAGTTATATTTATTCCTTTAGATATAGATCTGAATAAGACAAACTAAAAGTACTGTTGTTGACAGCATAATATCAATATAGTTGTTTCAAATAGTAATTCTGAGCATACACTTTTAACCCGCTGCTGTTGCTATGTGTTGGTAGAAGTGAGTAACTAATTGCTGTGTTTGAAAACAATAATCCTGACTAAGCAAGATACTAAACTTTTAAAAAAGAAGCCCAAATTCCCAATGTAGAAAAATGCAATTAGCACAAGTAGTACTTATAAAAGTTTTGCTGATACCAAACTTTAGTATTGGTAGTATTTCAGCATTCATTTAGCGACCGGCTTCAAGAGTAATGAAATTCGCCGCATGGTGACGGTGGGATGAGTAGAGATGTGAAATCTCAAGTCTTTTGACCCGATTAACAAGATAACCAAAGCATAAGGAGAATCAACAACAATGGCTAATGCAGTTTTAAATCTATCTGACCTCAACGGCATCATCGCTGGTGGTAACGGTAATGATACTATCTCTGGTGGCAATGATAATGACATCATCGCTAGTGGTAACGGTAATGATACTATCTCTGGTGGCAATGGTAATGACGTAATCGCTGGTGGTAACGGCAATGATGCGATCATTGGTGGCAATGGTAATGACGTAATCGCTGGTGGTAACGGCAATGATACTATCTCTGGCGGCAATGATAATGACATCATCGCTGGTGGTAACGGCAATGATGCGATCATTGGTGGCAATGGTAATGACATCATCGCTGGTGGTAACGGTAACGATACTATCTCTGGCGGCAATGGTAATGACATCATCGCT
>JBBSOP010000240.1:0-7461 GCA_038259655.1 Chroococcales cyanobacterium | reverse complement strand
GCAAAGCAGGGCGCTCTTAGCGCACAGCGTAAAGCCTGGGGCATGGCAACTCTTAGAGACGCTACGCGTATTTAACCTTATCTTAACAGCTTAAAGACATAATAAATGATATGTCTGATATCTATAAATATATTGGGACTAGTATTTGATTGACTCAGTAGTCTTGTTGAAAAATTACGTCATCAAGAGTTTTTGTCCACCCCACAATTCCTTTTTAAAACATGCAAATAAAACATTTAGCTTCATTATTAACACTAGGTATGACATTAACGACCATACCTGCGATGCCATCTCATGCACAAGAAGCAAAAATACCAACCTTGTATCAACTGCAAAATCAAAAGTTCAAGGTTACTTATTCAACAACTAGCTTTACTGGTGAGGCGCTTCTAGACTATCAAGACAGACAAAGACAACAAACACTGCACTTTGTGGGAGACCAAATCCGAACTACAGATACAGAAATTGGAAAATTCGTAACAGTGACGATCTCTAAAACTGTAGATACTGGCTCTGTGACATTTAGCTTGCTTTTACCTGCTGTCAACTTAGGGCAAAGCAACGAAGCCAAAATTGTCACTAAAGGTATCATAACCGTGAACCGTTTTTCGACAATACCAGCATTTAATCAAGGACAGAGACAGATATACACAGTTACTCCTTTGTTTGGTACAGCCCAAGCTGTCTTTTTTTAAAGTCGTTCATATTCAAAACTATTACATAAAAATGGGAGTAAAATAGATTACTCCCTAGTTAGTAGTTTTCGGATTAACTGATTATTAAGTTACTTTTTTATAAGTGTAGCGATCGCCAAGCTTGGATCTCAATTGGTAAAACTCCTGGCGATCACTGTTTAAAACATTTTACTTATTTTTCCTCGCTGATGGCAGCTAGGCGTTGCTCCTTGAGGTTTTGTAATTGCTGCAACAGAGATTCTACCTCTGCTTGCAGGTGTTTCAGTTTAACTTGCTGATCGTCTTGATAACCAGAATTGGTTAATTCACTTACCCAGATAGTCTGGGAGTGGCGTTCACAAATACTAGATGAATAAGTAGGCATCGCTCAATTAATCTACAACTCAACTCACACCGTTAGTAAACATTATACTAATGCAAGTTTAAGATTCATTAAATGATTGTATACTTTCAATCATTTACTCTAATAGGTTACGGGTGTTGTCATAAGTGACGGCAATTTTGTTGGTCATGTTCCATTTGTAACCTCCTGTTGATGAAAATCAGTTTTGTATAGTGATTATGATAAACTAACATCTTACACAAAATAAAACCTGCAAGTTAAGACACCTGCAATAAAGAAGAGTCTGCAAAATGGGAACAGAAAATAAGAAAGTAACTTTCTTTACTCTTCCCTCATCCCTATTCCCTAGTGAAAAATTTTTAAATAAACACTGTGACTGTGAGCTTGTCTGTTGCTAAATCTTATCGCCAACCCTGGCCAGGGCTGATAGAAGCCTACCGCGAGTACTTACCTGTTAGTGAAAAAACGCCTGTTGTGACTCTGCTAGAGGGCAACACTCCTCTAATTCCAGCGCCGGCGATCGCAGAACGCATTGGCAGACAAGTAAGTGTGTTTGTGAAATACGATGGTCTCAACCCTACTGGTAGCTTCAAAGATCGGGGGATGACTATGGCGATTTCTAAGGCTAAGGAAGCTGGAGCAAAAGCGGTAATTTGTGCTAGTACAGGCAACACCTCGGCAGCTGCCGCAGCTTATGCTAAACGTGGGGGCATGAGTGCTTTTGTATTGATTCCCGATGGATATGTAGCCTTAGGCAAGTTAGCACAAGCTTTGTTATATGGTGCAGAAGTACTGGCAATTAAAGGTAATTTTGACCGAGCATTAGAAATTGTGTGCGAAATGGCTCAAAGCTATCCTGTAACTTTGGTAAATTCGGTTAATCCCTACCGCCTAGAAGGTCAGAAAACCGGAGCCTTTGAAATAGTTGATACTTTGGGTAATGCTCCAGATTGGTTATGCATCCCAGTTGGTAATGCGGGAAATATCACAGCATATTGGATGGGCTTTTGTCAATATCATCAATTAGGTAAGTGCGATCGCCTGCCCAAAATGATGGGATTTCAAGCAGCAGGTGCAGCCCCCATTGTGAATGGTAAACCAGTAGCACATCCTGAAACAATAGCGACAGCGATTCGCATTGGCAACCCCGCCAGTTGGGAAAAAGCGATCGCCGCCCAATCAGCAAGTCAGGGTAGCTTTCATGCTGTGACTGACGCGGAAATTCTGGATGCTTATCGGCTTTTAGCATCATCCGAAGGTATTTTTTGTGAACCTGCTAGCGCTGCTTCAGTTGCTGGATTATTACAAGTTAAAGATCAAGTACCCACAGGAGCAACCGTAGTTTGTGTTCTTACTGGCAATGGTCTCAAAGACCCAGATACAGCCATTAAGCACAGTCAAAGTCAATTTCAGCAGGGTATTGAAGCAGAAATTAAAGCAGTAGCCGCAGCAATGGGATTTTAAGAGTACCGCTATGTGTAATTCGTAATTCGTAATTCGTAATTCGTAATTCACTTTTGACAGGGGTTTTAGGTGGTTGAAATAGTTGGTTTATTTCTGCTGTACTGTACTAGTAGTTTGTGATTGACCAACAACATTTTTAGGGGCATGGATATTATTGTTTTTCTATCCCAAATCACAAGTTGGTTTCGCTATGTTGGGCGTATTTTACTTTTAGGTTTACTCCTGAGTTCATGCCTATTATTTTTATCTGGTTGTCAACTGACATCCCAAAAGGACGATGGGGTTATTCATCTGACACTTTGGCAGGGAATCAACCCCCCTGCAAATCGGGATGTCTTTCAAAAGCTGATAGATAAATTTAATCAAACTCATCCTGACATTTATGTAGAATCTATCTATGCAGGTCAGCTTGACCAACAATTGCCTAAAGTTTTAACAGCCGTTGTGGGTAATATACCTCCAGATCTTTTAGCCTTTTACCCTCAAATTACCGGTCAGTTTGTAGAACTAGGAGCCATTGAACCCTTAGACAAGTGGCTAGAAAAATTACCAATTAAATCAGAAATCTTCCCTAATCTTTTTGACGAATTGACGTTTAATGATCATATTTGGTCAATCCCTCTCTATACTGGCAATCTCGGTATTTTTTACAGACCAAAGCTGTTTCAAGCAGCAGGTATTACACAAATACCTAAAACCTGGGATGAATTGCGAGAAGCTGCTAAAAAACTAACTATAGACCGTGATGGCGATCGCCGCCCCGAACAATATGGAATATTGCTACCTTTAGGTAAGGGAGAATGGACTGTTTTTTGTTGGTTTCCCTTTTTATTTAACGCTGGTGGAGACATCTTAACCAACAATCAGCCGAATTTAATGGATAAAGGAGCGATCGCAGCATTGCAGTTTTGGCAAGACCTCTTAAAAGATGGTTCAGCCATGCTTTCCACTCCAGAACGGGGTTATGAAGAGGATAGTTTTCTTGCAGGTAGAGTTGCCATGCAGATTACTGGCCCTTGGACATATATCATTAAGTCTGATGTTGATTATGGTGTGTTTCCTATACCTGGAAATGTTGAACAATCCACAGTAACCGCTGGTGGAAACATTTATTTAATGAAGACTACACCAAAAAGAGAACAAGCAGCACTCAAGTTTTTAGAGTATGTTCTGAGTGAAGAATTTCAAACAGAGTGGAGTTTAGGAACGGGTTTTTTGCCAGTAAACATCAAAGCTGCTCAAAGTGATACTTATCAACAATTTATCAAGCAACAACCTGTTTTAAAAGTGTTTTTAGAGCAAATACCTATGGCACGCGCTCGACCAATCGTTACTAAATATAATCGCTTATCTGATAGTCTTGGTAGAGCGATCGAGGCAACGCTATTGGGTGAATCTCCCGAAAAAGCTCTTAAAACATCTCAAGAGCGTGTAAAGCTATTTTGGAGTGATAATAATTAAGCTAAAGTTAGTAAAAATAATCTACATACCTAAAGATTGCTGTAAATCACAAGTGTCTTTCTGTTATTGTAAATTAAATGTTCGATAACTTATCCTAGATATATCTGTATCGCATTGATACTGAAAAATGCCAGCAAGGTTGCAAATAAAATCTGAAGATTGCTCACCTTTGGGACGGTTAATTCTTCAATACTTAGAAGATGAGGGTATTAGTATGAACCGTCTAGCGGAGCTGTCTGGGATTCCTCAGCCTAGGTTAAGAGGAGCTTGTTTTAAGGGAACTTGTCCTACGCCTGAAACCTTGAGGAAGATGGCTAGAGTAATAGGTAAGCATCATCTAGAGCTTTACACACTGGCTTACGAGGGAAGAATCGAGAAGCTCCCAGAAGATGCCAATGATAACTCTTTAGATATGCTCATGAGGGAAATGTTTGAGACTGCTAGAGAGATGGGGTTAACTCCCCCTACAAACCGCCCTTCTAAAGCCAAAATTCGCAAAGCACTTATGGAACTAGGGTTTCGCCCCAATAAGGAAGAAACTGCTTGATTCAGTTATCAGTTAGTACGGTTGGAGCTTGGAGGTGGGAAATCATAGACTTCTCACTTCCAAGCTCCAAATTTTGAGTTTTACCAGTGAATTAATAGGGATTGCCTAGTTAACTCCGGAGATCTTGCGATAAGGTACAGATTGCGCGATATCAATATTCAGCGCTGAGATCTTTTGAGGTGGGTTAACTCGTGGGTTGATACTCTGTGCCATATTGAGGAACAGAGATGGATTACCTGCTTTAGCTTGCTTGTCTTGAGGGACGTAGCTGCGAACGATGGTTTGCCATACAACCTGCGGGAAGCCTAACTTGCCACGATAGTATTCGTCGTAGCGCGGAGACTTGATATTAAAAGGTCTTTCACCCTCAGTCCGTCCAGGTAGAACTCGACGGCGTTGGTAGGGAAGGGTATCATACCCGAAGGCTTCTAGGTATTCATCGCTGTTAAGTAAGTCATCGACAAAACCTTTGAGGCCTTTTGTCGCAACGACGATAGACCAAGCAAGTTTTTCCCGGTTATCGTAAACGTCACGACCAAGTACTCGTTGTACTGTCTGCTCTACAAAGCGATAGTTGCTGTTGAGATCGTAGAAACTACGCTTATAAGTATTAGATAGTAGCAAGCCACGAATAAAGTCTTTAACAGTGATTTGACCACTGCGAAGTTGGGATTCCAGAAAACGTTCACGATCCGCAGCAAATGCATGGAAGAAAATCTGACGATATGCCGCTTCGATCAACTCGTCCAGTTCAGTAGTGGAAAGCAGGTTTTCTGTAGAGTAGACACGGGGTTGTTCTTCCCCTGGAACTTCGTACCCGACAACACGCTGATTCTGAGAGGATGGGGAATACTCTAAAAGAGGAATTGCCACGCCGAAAAAACTCCCTTTCCTTACAAATATTTTAGATAATTAATCACAATCATACGGTTAAGAGGGACTTTCATTCGATTTGGTTTAATGAAGCGTTACATAAGTTAATTTGTCTAAGGGCATTGGGCATTGGGCATGGGGCATGGGGCATTGGGCATGGGAAAATTATTGCTGTTCTGCTCTCCCTGTCTCCCTGCTCCCTGCTCCCCTGCCTCTACCCTTCATCCTCGCCAAAACGCCAGGGGGTCTGGGGTAGGGCGACAGTAGGGATAAGAGCGTAAGCTAGCTTCCATATCAGGTTGATAGAAAGGGGGTGCGATCGCTAGTCCCAAACACAGGTGCGATAAAGATTTAGCAAACTCTTGGTGATGACCAGGAAAACCTGCGTGAGCATGGGCATATTCATGCATAACCAGTGCTAACCAGTCTTCTGGTATTACTCTTCCCACATCAATCAGGATGGTAATTGGGTCTGTTTTAAGATTACAAAGACCATCAATCCCAAAAGACTGCGCGAGGGGAGCCGCAAAGATTTGAATTGTACACTGTTGCCAAGGATGAAAACAGTTGTGGCACGCCTGGAGATAGGCGTTAAGTTCGGCGTTAACCGTGTCTATATGATTGGCAATCCAGGTACAGATGGGAATGCGTTTGTCTAGGTCGTAAACGACATCCACCATCTCTGGATCTAAAGCCAAGCTACGAGCGCCATACAGGTAATCTAACCCACGGGTAAAAGGATCGGCACTAGTTGTAATCAGCAATTTACCAGCCCAAGAATGACAAGGATTTTGTCGGTTCCACGGATTGCTGAATCTCTTCAGGGGTTAGGTTTGAGAGTTCAGCACCATCATCATTGGAGGGAACACCGTCAGCGTCTGCAACCCGAAATTCGGTGCAGAATGTAGCGGTACTGAAACCTCCAAATCGTTTCACAGTGCTAGTCCGCATCCGTAGGCTGGGGCTAGCAAACCAGAACCGTTCGATAGAACTCATGGTTTCGTACTCGGTTGTTAGCACTAATCCATTTTCATCATCGATATGATAGCGACCTGCTACAGGGACAATTTCGGCATAGCCTCGTTCCCGTAGCAGTGTTCCTTGTCGCCCATCAGCAGTATCTGGTACTAATGAGAACACAGTAGAACCTTCGTGGTTTTCTTCGTCTCTATCCCATCCCATTGAGCCGTGCCAAGTGACAAAAGCTCCACCGATCGCCAAACTGGGGTCAAATTGATGAAGTTGGCAAATCTCAATTATTTGTGGATCATCGGCAGCCAGAGCTTGAATTTGAATTTCAGACTCACCCTTTTCAGAACGTTTAAAGGCTAGGTGATGGGTGGTTCTCTGCGATCGCCACTTGCCAGTACTGAGTTGAAAGAACTCCATTGCATCCATAAATCGAAACCTGACTCCTATCAGTAATATTTCCTGGTGTTCAAAATTGAGTAACTCTACCCTTTACATCATAAAACTCCAAACTGAGTTGCGAGTAAAGGGGGCAGGGAGTAGAGAGCAGGGGAGGCAGGGGAAGAAGAAGCAGAGGGGCAGGGAGCAGGGAGAAAAGGAGAAAGAGGTAATTTTTCTTCATCCCCCGGTCGCTGAGCGTAGCCGAAGTGTGCACCCCGCACCCTGCTCCCATTCCTCTTTCCTATGCCCCATGCCCTATGTCCTATGCCCAATATTTAATTCTTTTATTCGGAAACCTCTAAAAGTAGCTACTTGTCAAGTATGTGTTACTTTTGTTAATATAGGTTTAGGAAGTTGAACGAGGCAATATTGATATTGCGAGAAGCAGGAGAGTAGATAATTATGGATATTCCAACAAAACTGAGCTTAGAGCAAAGTTTCAACCTCAAGGTTTATGAAGAACAAGTAAAGGGGTTAAGTCAAGACCAAGCGCAAACCTTTCTCTTAGAAGTACTACGACAATTAATGATTAAAGAAAATGTGATTAAGCATCTGCTCAAGCAAGTTTAGTCCTACTTCTCAGTAATAAGCGCAATCTACCCTCAAGCAGTTCCTCCCTAGGTTTTAATATTCAGTAATATTGCCCCCAATCAGAGTTATTCCGGTTG
>JBBSOP010000239.1:0-7479 GCA_038259655.1 Chroococcales cyanobacterium | reverse complement strand
TTGGCTGCTGATTGCTGATTTTCCTGCATTAAAATATTCGCCAAACGCAAATATGCATCAGGATTTTTAGGACTGCGTTGAATTACTTCCTCAAACAACTCCTTAGCTTCTTTCACTTCGCCTTTTTGGATTAAAACATCTCCTAGCAATAAGCGAACTACATCATTAGTAGAGTTAATAGAAATCACTTTGCGAAAAGCTGCTTCCGCACCTTGAAAGTCTTTTTGCTCATAAAGATTAATTCCTTTTTGAAAGAAGTTGGAAGTAATTAAAGTTTTCCAGGCAAAATAACCGAGAAAGCTAATACTCACAACCACTGCAAATATCGCCAGAATATCAGTTCCTTGAAAATTTTCTAACATTGTTTTAAGCCAACAAACAGGCAATAGGGAACATCAGATATTCGAGAAAAAAGAGTTTCCAAATAAATTGATAAAACTGAGCGATCGCACTTTTATCTTGCAAGTCTACTACCAAACTCCGCATCCACATCCAACATAGCAATATTAGATGAGTAATCACCAGAAATATTGAGTTAACTGAAGCTAAACGGATAGCACCAACTAAAATCATTCCTAGATAGCAGACAGTTAGCACCCAAAGTGCCAGATTAAACACAGCTTGGGGGCCAAGTTCAAGAGTGAAAGTAGTGATATTGTACAAGCGATCGCCTTCCATATCGGGGATGTCTTTAAAGATAGCGATCGCAAAGGTAAACACCAAAACAAATACCGTCAAAACCCACACCACAGGCGGAATCGATGAGTTTTGTTGTAATACCCAATTAAAATGCAAAAATAAACCTAAATTGACGATTGTACCGCGCACCGAAAAAATACAAATGGCTGCCCAAAATGGGAACTGCTTCAAGCGAATTGGTGGCAAAGAATAAGCCGTACCAATTGTCAAACTAATAGCCACCATTCCGAATAAGAAAGGGCCTGTGAACCAGGCTATAACTAAAGCCAAAAGCCCAGTCAAAATGACAATTAATTGTCCTTGCCTCCGAGAAAATTCACCTGAAGCAAGAGGTAAATGAGGCTTATTAATCTTGTCAATATCAACATCTTCTAATTGATTTAAGCCCACAATATAAACATTACCGCACAGACAGGCAATCCATGCACCCAAAACCCGACTTAGGGGAATGCCAGAAAATCCCGTTGAAGAAACAGCAATAGCAATTAAATATAAACCCCAGACACTTAAAGTAGTGCCAATAATCGTGTGTGGGCGAGAGAACTTCCAGAAAGCGTATAACCAATTTGATGGTACAGGCTTGTGTGACAAAGGGCTGTTTTGAGAACTCTGACTCATGAGTAATTTAGATTCAGTATTCCGGCTTACTGTTAATCATTGTCACAGAATTTGGCCACTCACTGTATTTTTGCCATGCCCCATGCCCAAATTTGTTTGATCACCTTTACCAGTGGGAATCATAACAAAAATTCACCAATGTTGATTATTTAATCAACAATAACCCCGACTTCTTTAAAAAGTCGGGGTTCTGCTGCTATATTCTTGTTGCCTCTTGCATACCTGCATAGGTAAGTTCATGAATTAAACCAGACTGCTGATAGATGTTTATCAAGTCATTGCTAATGCAGGTTCTGCCAAAAAATATTTCAGATTTTCTGGCTGGGTAGTAAACTTCAAATATTGAGAAGCCATTTCTGGTGTTAGCAATTCAATCATTAATCTGTTTTCTACCCAAAACTCAATCACATCAAAGAAAGAATCTCGGTTACAGCGCATTACACGCCAGTTTTCACGGGCCCCAATTTGTTCAATTTCTTTCTGGCTCATGGATACAGAAATAGCTGCATGAATATCTGTAAACCTCGAAGTAATAGCGGTACGCACAAATACGCATTGCTCGTCATCTTCACCAGGTTCTATTTGAGAACCTAAAGGATAAAGTTCAATGGCTGTACCGTATTCATCGAAAGGTATAACCATATAACTGCCTGGGTTGGGAGGAAAGGGAACAGCTTGGGCTTTTAAAATTTCCGCAAGAACTTGAGCGACGTGATTGGGGTTTTTAACAGCAATTGAAATATGGTGAATCATGGAATAACCTCAGTTCGATATTTTATAGATTAGGAAACAATCGGGGAGAACTAGGGGAGATGATAGAGCAAGGAGAATAGGGAAGAAAAATGCCTAACCCAAGCCGTATTCTTAAACTTAGATGCTCATTAGCTTATTGAGGTCGCCCGTAATGAGCTTTGCCCTTGCCATCAGTAGTCTCAAGCACTAGAACTTGCTGCCCGTAATCATTGGTCTCAATTGACCACCCGTAAGTCTCAGGCTTTGCTGTATTACTGCTGGAGTAGGTGTGTCCGCTATTGCAGCTTTGTCCTTTGGATGTGCTGGCACTGGGTTGGAAGGTGAGATGCCCAGCCTCTACCTGAACTTTGCCTTTTTCCTCTATGAAGAGGTAAGACGCACAGTTATAGGTGGTGATTTGTATCAGCCTCCTGCGCTGGTAATTACCGTTAGAAGCGAGTTGAAATTGATCGCTAGAACCGTTTGGGGCTGCTGACTGCCCTGTATAGCTATCTTGGTATTGGATGGAGGAGATGCGACCATACCGCCAATCGCCTTGGAGTTCGGTAGGTACTCCAGCGTCATTTTTACCGGTCTGGCTGGCGCTTGGGTAAAAAATAAGGCTGGCACTGAGGCTAAAGCTAAGAGCGCTAATAGCAAAGAGACGAGTAGCTTTTGGTATGGAGTTAAGTTGCTTGTTTGTTAGTGATTTCATCATGACTGAATGAGTGTTGTAGAAATAGATTTATCAACCCTAATTGAGTAGGCAAGAAGCAGAATTTTCAATTTAAATTTATTCCATAAACTGCAATCCATGCTTATGTAAAACAGGCTGTATTTTTTCCATGTTTAATACTGAGCTATCAGCTACTTCGCCCATTTCTTCATAAAAACGTTTTGCTTTCTTGGGCGCAACTAAAACTAAGAATTTAGTAGTAGCAGAACGTACTTTGAAGCCGTGTGGTGCATTTTGAGGAATATTAACGAAACAGCCCGGTGATGCCAAAATTGTTTCTGTACCAATTTGGATGTCTATTTCTCCTTCTAGAATATAGAATGCTTCTTCCCAAGGGTGAGTATGCAGTGGTGGGCCATTTTCTTGTGTATCTGTAATTTCATAAACCGTCCAAGCCCCATTTGTATCTTCTCCGGTTGCTTTGGTTGTAAAATGTGCGCCAAGAATTGAAAATTGATTACCTTCTCCTGGTGTGAGAACAATTGGCTGACGCGTGGTTGAAGTTTGCATAGTTGTTACTCCTAGTTGTGGAATTTAGTAAATGTGAGCTACTAACTTGATTTGATAGTTATCAGATTAGGAAACAATCGGGGAGAACTAGGGGAGATAATCAAGAATTTGATATTTTTCTTGTAACTGATTATTAAGAAACTCAATTAAGGTTAAAATTTCTAGGAATAATGAGTAACCCATTCTGGCTAAAGTCGATATTGTGATGCTTAACCAGTCACTCAAATTCCCCAAGGCTGACATTTTAGTAATTGATGACACACCAGAAAATCTGAACCTCCTATCTGCCATGCTGACGGAACAGGGATATAAAGTTAGGAGTGTAACCAAAGGTTCTACGGGGTTACGCGGTGCAAATGCAGTTCCACCTGACCTGATTTTGCTGGATGTGAATATGCCTGAGATGAATGGCTACGAAGTCTGCCAAAACTTGAAGGCCAACGATCGCACCCGCGAAATTCCGGTAATTTTTATTAGCGCTTTAGGTGATGTGCTGGATAAAGTGAAAGCGTTTGCAGTTGGTGGAGTTGACTATATTACTAAACCTTTTCAACTAGAAGAGGTCTTAGCACGAATTGAAAATCACTTAACAATTCGGCAATTGCAACAACAACTCCAAGCACAAAATCAGCAGTTGCAGCAGGAAATTCACGACCGCACCAAGGCTGAAGAGAAGTTTGCTAAAGTTTTTCGTTCTAGTCCCAATCCAATTGCGATCGCCACTATTTCTGAAGCACGTTTTATTGATGTCAATCCCAGTTTCTTAAAGATGAGCGGCTACTCACTAGAAGAAGTGATTGGACAAACTGTGACTGTACTGAATTTGGGTAAGGATACAATAGCAATCGCCCAGACTATCCAACTGGTATCTGATACTGGGTCACTTTATAATCAAGAATTTGAATTTTCTACCAAGTCGGGAGAAGTCAAAACTATACTGCTATCCATCGAATTGATTGACTTGGGTGGGGTACAATGCGCTTTATTAATTGCTAACGATATCACCGAACGTAAACGCTTAGAAAATGAATTTATCTCTTTAGTTAGTCACGAATTACGCACACCTTTAACCTCTACAATGGGAGCATTAGATTTGTTGGGTGCAGGACAATTAGGAACTTTAACTGAACAGGGACAAAAAGTTCTCAGCATTGCCACGACTAATACTGAACGCCTAATTAGATTGATCAATGATATTCTCGATTTAGAGAGAATGAAATCAGGCAAAATGTTCATGCAGAAGGTGAAGTGTAACGCTGCTAACCTGTTGATTATGGCCACAGAAACAATGCAGGCAATGGCAGATAAATTACAAGTTCAATTGATTGTTCATCCTCTATCAATTGAACTTTGGGCAGACCCCGATCGCTTACTGCAAACTCTGACCAATTTAATCAGTAACGCTATTAAGTTTTCTGAACCAGGCGATAACGTATCGATAAGTGCCACACTCACAGAACATACAGGCATGAGGTTAAGAGAAAATGAGGATTCCTCAACACAAGGCACTCTCTTACCTAGTTTTTTGCTGATTACTATCCGAGATGAAGGGCGAGGAATCCCTGAGGATAAGTTACAAATCATCTTCGAGCGCTTTCAACAAGTAGATGCATCCGACTCCCGCAACAAAGGAGGAACAGGTTTAGGACTAGCTATTTGCCGAAATATTGTCCAGCAACATAACGGTAAAATCTGGGTTGAGAGTATTTTAGGTGAAGGTAGTACGTTTTATGTACTGTTACCTTTAACAGCTTTCTAATAAATAGCTGCTAACTGCCTAATTCTCCCCTACTTTTCCCCGATCTGGCTTTAAAATATCTCCAGAGCGATCAAGCAAATCAGCACGTACATTGTGCAAGAGTATGACTATGAACAGAAATATCTTAATTGTTGATGATGAAGAAGATGTGCGAGCGATCGCCAAGTTGGGATTAGAAATGGGTGCTGGCTGGAATGTGTTGACAGCCAGTTCTGGTCATGAAGCCTTAAACTTAGCTGTTAACCATAATTTAGATGTCATTCTACTAGACATGATGATGCCTGATATGGATGGGCGTGCAACTCTGCAACAACTGAAAGCTAACCCCGCCACTAAAAAAATTCCAGTAATTTTACTAACAGCCAAATTTCAGCAATCAGATCGAGAGAGTTTTACTGATTTGGATGTTGCTGCTATTTTCGCTAAGCCTTTCCGTCCCTTGAAACTAGCAGAGCAAATCAGTGAAGTACTCAGTTGAACCGATCACTTGGACATACCAAACATGACCATCGAATTGCCAGTATAGTTAGAAGATTAACCCCGAATCGGTAGAATGGGTGTGTCGGTAATGAACAATTTAAGACACCCAAATAGCCAATCTGTATGTTTACAACAGCTGACTTTCTTCAGTACACCCAATGGTCGGGTATCGCCACATTGATATTCGCTGCTTTAGCAATCCTAGCTTTTATTCTCAAATGGGGCATCCGCTTTCGGCTAGTAGGTGCGACTGGCTTTATGATAGTGCTGACTTGTGGGTTATTTACCCTCTCTCTAGTTCCTCTGACTCATACTGTGGTTCCAGGAGCATTAAAGTATACTTTGGTCTATGACAATGGTTCAACACAAACCGTAATTGCCACATCACCCAAAATTTCCCCTACACAACTAGAAGCAACTCTACGTCAAGCAGCTACTAATCTTTATTCTTATGGCCGCTTAGGTACACGAGCAGACAACCAGATGACAATTCGCGCCCGTACCGTCATACATCCAGAACCAGGGCTTTCTGTCCCAGTTTATTTAGGTCAAATCAAGCGAACGTTGGCTACGCGTGAAGATCAAGAAATGGCAATTGAGATTTACCCAGAAAAATTTGCTCAATTACCAAAGCCTACTGCTTAAATCAGTTAACAGTTAACAGTGAATAGTTATCAAGTGGCTTTTAACTGATAACTTAAATCTGCACTAGTAGAGATGGTTACGTTATGCAAACAGGCAGTTAACACAGTTACCTTGGCGCGATCGCTATATAATAATTACCACTAGCGATCGCTACATTAATAATGTTGTACCGAAAGCCAATAAACAAGCTGCAAAAATTAATCCAAAAGCCAAGTTTTTTGCATCTAGGGATTTTTTTGACAATTCTGTTAGGTATCTTATTGTTCGCTTGGGTAGCACTCCCGCAGCAACCAGTTACCCTGAATATGTTAATTACTGCCCCTGATGCCCAACCTTGGAAGCAGGGTTTAATTAAAGACTTTGAAACTGAAAACCCAGGTATTCGCATTAACTTAGTTGAGGGACCGAATGCCACAAATTTACTTGAAGACCTCTATACCTCATCATTTATCTTAGGCGAATCTCCTTATGACTTGGTGAATATGGATGTCATTTGGACACCCAAATTTGCTGCCGCTGGATGGTTGCGACCCTTAGACGATCGCATTTCCCAAGAGGAGTTGGCAGCATTTTCACCCAAGGATATAGAGGGGGGACGTTATCAGGGTAAGTTGTACCGCATTCCAGTACGTTCCGACGTGGGAATGCTGTACTACCGGGAAGATTTACTCAAACAAGCAGGATTCAAACCGCCAGAAACCTTTGAGGATTTAATGCGAATTTCCCAAGCCTTGCAGAAGCAAGACAAGGTAAATTGGGGCTATGTTTGGCAAGGTCGCCAGTACGAAGGACTCGTGGCGATGTTTGTGGAAATCCTTGATGGCTTTGGCAGTTTCTGGGTTAATCCCGACACCCTGGAAGTGGGACTAGATCGGCCAGAAACATTACAAGCGATTGAATTTTTGCGTAATACCATTAGCAAAAGCGTTTCTCCTCCTGGAGTTACAACTTATCAAGAAGAAGACACTCGACGCTTATTCCAAAGTGGTCAAGTAGCATTTTTACGCAGCTGGCCTTATGCATGGCCTTTAGCCCAAAAAAAAGGTTCGCCAATTAAAGGCAAAATCGCAATTAAACCAATGGTTCACGTTCCTGGCGAGACTGGCGCAGCGTGTCTAGGGGGTTGGGGTATAGGAATTGCTAAATCTTCTAAACATCCCGAAGAAGCTTGGAAAGCAATTCAGTATTTTACCAGCCGGGAAGCACAACGCCGATTTATTTTGACCGCAGGCTATGTACCAAGTCGCCGGGATTTGTTTACAGACCCAGAGATTGTTGCTAAATACCCCCACTATCCGCA
>JBBSOP010000238.1:0-7497 GCA_038259655.1 Chroococcales cyanobacterium | reverse complement strand
TATTTACATTCTCCCATACACCGCGCTGAGATGCTTCTAATAATCTTTCAGCAATGTCACGCAAAGCATAGGGATTCTTTTGATGAATAAATTCCGCGACTTTTGGATCAAGCAGATAAGCCTGTGCTATGCCCTGGTACATGTAGTCTTCCACACATTTTGCTGTCGCATCGTAGGCAAATAAATAATCTACAGTTGCGGACATTTCAAATGCACCCTTGTAGCCATGACGCATCATACCCGCAATCCATTTGGGATTAACTACGCGAGAACGATACACCCGTGCAATTTCTTCTTTGAGTTTACGGATGCGTGGTTGGGCAGGAATAGAATTATCACCAAAATAGGTTTGGGGATTTTTACCTTGGAGAGAACGTACCGCAGCAGTTAAGCCTCCCTGAAATTGGTAATAATCATCAGAATCGAGCAAGTCGTGTTCACGATTATCTTGATTGTGTAAAACAACTTGCATTTGCTTTAAGCGTTGCTCAAATGCTTCTGGTGCAGCATTTCCTACTAAACCCCCAACGCTTTGATTAGTATCAGCGCTGGTGTAAGCGTAACAACTCCAGTTGATGTAGGCACGAGCTAAATCCTCGTCATCTGTCCAATTTTGTGATTCAATTAAGCCTTGCAGTCCCGCACCGTAAGCACCTGGTTGAGAACCAAAAACCCGATAACGCGATCGCACTTGAGCATTTTGGGAAGTTAAACCTTGTTGCATCCAAAAATCAGTATCTTGACGAACTTGCTCCGCGAGGGGATTATACTCTGAAAGTTCATCTAAAGCTGCTACGGCTGTTACTGCTTGCTCAAATAAATCAATCAAGTTGGGAAAAGCATCTCGGAAAAACCCCGAAATCCGCAAAGTTACATCTACACGGGGACGCGCCAAAATCGATAGTGGCAAGATTTCAATATCTACTACCCGTCGGGCTGCACCATCCCAAACAGGACGCACACCCAACAAAGCCAAGGCTTCGGCGATATCATCCCCACCAGTTCGCATCGTGGCAGTTCCCCATAATGATAATCCCAGTGTTTTAGGATACTCACCATGCTCTTGGGTATAGCATTCTATTAAGTTTTCAGCCGCTTTCCTGCCTACATCCCAAGCTGTTTCTGTAGGTATGGCACGGATATCAACTGAGTAAAAGTTTCTGCCAGTGGGTAGGACTTCTGGTCGTCCGCGTGTAGGTGCGCCAGATGGAGCGCTTTGGATATATTTGCCATCAAGTCCATCTAATAAATGAGTAATTTCTTGGTGGGTTTGTTGTAAAGCAGGGAGGAGTTTGGAATTGATCCAGTCGAGGACTTGGTTGATTTTTGAGGATTGATTGGCTATTGAACGTTGAGTAATGAGTTGTTCGACTAATAAGGCGGCGTGTTCTTCTAAAACTTCAACAGCATCGCCGACGGTGCGACAGGAGTGTTGAGTTTTTGCAGATAAAATTTGCAAATCATCTGTTATTAACTCAGTGCTGAAATCTGTTGTCAGGGGGTCGAAATCTAAACCCCAATCCTCAGCTAAAGCGCGGGTAATACATCCAGAATAACGGTTAGGGATACGAGCGATCGCTACTATTAAATCTCGCAATTGGTGTCCTTGGGGACATTGCCCAAAAATATGCAACCCGTCACGAATTTGGGCTTCTTTCAATTCACAAAGATAGCCACCGATAAAATTCAAAGTTAGAGATTCAAACTTGAGAATGTCGTTTTCATTTTGAATGCCTAAATCAAGGTGGAGATTTTCTTGCTTAATCAGTTCACGAATGCGATCGCGGATTGCTGGTAAACGTGAAGGATCTAAGCTTTCAGCCTCATAATATTCATCAATTAAATTTTCTAGCTGCTGCAAAGCTCCATAAAGTTCCGCCCGTGTCATTGGCGGCGTGAGATGATCGATAATCACCGCTTGAGCGCGGCGTTTGGCTTGTGAACCTTCACCAGGGTCATTGACAATAAACGGGTACAAGTGCGGAAGCGCCCCGAATGCTACTTCGGGATAACAGTTACTAGATAAAGCCAAACTCTTACCGGGTAGCCATTCTAGATTTCCATGTTTCCCCACATGTACAACAGCATCCGCGTTAAAACATTCCCTTACCCAATAATAAAAAGCTAAATAATCATGAGTTGGAACTAAATCCGGCGCATGATAATTCAAACTAGGGTCAATATCATAACCCCGCGCTGGCTGAATACCCACAAAAACATTACCAAGTCGAATCCCAGCAATAGGAAAATGCTCCTCTGCGTTCTCTGCGTCTTTGCGGTTCGTTTCCCAACAACCCCAACGCTCACTAATTTCTTGCTTTACTACTTCCGGCAAACAAGCAAAATATTCTTGATACTCTTCACCAGACAAACTTTGCTGTACCGGACGTAACTCCCTACCTTCTGGATCATTAGTCACGCCAGCAGTCAGACGTTGAATTAACTCATCTCCTTGGATGGGTGGATTTTCTACCAGATATCCAGCAGCTTGCAAAGCTTGAATAATTTCTACACAACTAGCTGGAGTGTCCAGTCCTACGCCATTGGCAAGGCGACCATTACGGTTGGGGTAATTTGCCAAAATTAAAGCAATTCGCCGTTCTTGGGGCAATTTAGAGCGTAAACGCGCCCAATTAGCTGCCAGCTGAGCGACAAATTCAATGCGATCGCTGACTGGTTCATAAACTACTACATCCGTTTCTAAGTCAGGATTTCGTGTTTGTACCGCCTTAAACGAGACAGCGCGGCTAATAATTCGTCCATCCACTTCTGGTAGTGCCACATTCATAGCAATATCGCGGGGAGAAAGCCCTTGTGACTGTACCTCCCATTGCTCAATTGAACCACCACTGAGAATTACCTGCAAAACAGGCACGTTTAATTTTTCCCACAAATCAGTCTGGGGTGTTTCTGTTTCTAACCGCGCCAGAGAAAAACTAGTAGTGTTTAGCAGCACTGCAATTTGCTCTGAGTCTTTGGGTTGAAAAAACTCACTTAATTCTTCTTGTACAACGGGGTCACGCAATGAAGAAACAAATACTGGCACAGGTTGTAAGTTTCTCTGAGTTAAGGCTGTACACAAAGCATCAATAACTTTAGTGTTTCCTCCCAGATAATGAGCGCGGTAGAAGAGAATGCCGACTTTGGCAAGTGGGAAGTTGGGAAAGACTTCTTGTCCTGTTGTGTTCCAGTCCCCGTTATATAAACCGACACGAGGAACAGGTTGGGGTGGGGAGGGATGAAATGAAGTTTCTAAACAAGTATCAGCAATTAACTTCAGAGAGTTAACAATATTTTCCACTCCACCTTCACTGAAATACTGCCATACTTGATTAACGACACCCAAAGGCACGGTAGACTGGGAAATCAATTCGGGATCAAGACCATCGTCTCCTGGCATTACAATTAAGGTTGTACCATTACGTTGCACAATTTCCTGCACTACTTCTAAGCCATAAGCCCAATAGGAACGTCCTCCTAATAAGCGCAGAATAATTACTTGGGCAAATTCTAAAACTTGCTCTGCGTAAGTATCTATACTTATTTGTTGCTGTAACTGCAACAGGTTGGCCACTCTTAATGCCGGAAATGTAGCGGGTAATTGAGGAAATGCAGCTGACAAGGTTTGAATGTCGGTATCGGCAGCCGTAATCAACACAACAGGAGCTGGAGTTTGTGATAAAAAAACTAAATCTTCTGACTGATTCAATCCGACTGATGTAGCGCTTATACGATGCATAATCCTGTATTACCGTTTTAAACTTTTGGTTAGAACAGATCGCCAAAAACTTAACCTTAGCATCCACCTTCTTTCACCAGACCATTGAAAATGCTTAGTTCCTCTGATTTGAGCTTTTCTCGAAATTTGCCTTTAGTTGTATTTAAGCAGCTTGAGGAACTATTAAGGCAAATGGCTCAAGCTATAGGGAATAATGCTCTGATCCTCACAGAAGCTTTAGTTGCGCGGATTAACTTACCTGCGGATTGGCAGACGCAGAGGTTTACATTGCTGATTTCTGAGGGGTTTAGTGCGTTATTGCTAGGCAACATAGAGCAGGAGCGATCGCCTGTAGGTAGAGTAGTAAAAGAAACAGAAAATTACTTAGCCCTAAGTGCGAGTTTGACATTTAATCCAGAGGCGATCGCTTCCTTCCTCACGAAGTTAAAAGACTTGTTTGGGTGTGATTCCTCTGCTCACCAAAATCTTGAATCCTATCGTCAACTAATTCGCCCTAATGATGCCACGCTGCAAAGTCAATTCACGCTGTTGTTATTAGAATGTCTTCTACCGCAGCAAAACGAGGATGTGACAGAACTTTCAAGCGAGGTTAACCCTGAGATTTATGTCTGTCAGCCAGTAGAAGATGCCCTGAAAAAACAGATTTCCCAAGAGCAATTGTTGAATCAGGTAACGACTCAAATTCGCAAAAGCTTAGATTTACCAGTAATTTTAGCAACAGCGATCGCCCAAGTACGTGAGTTTCTAGAATTAGACAGATTAGTAATATATAAATTTGAGGATACTGGAGCCAACAAAAGCCAGTGCATTACCAAAAGAAGCTTAGAGGGTTTACTTGGTAGTGAACTGAGTCAGCTTCCCCTAGCGGTTAACCTCCAATCTCCAATTCCCGAATCTGGAGGTTGTATTGTCTATGAAGCCCGTGCTACAGATGCTATTTCATCGGTGTTGTATTACAAAGAAAAAAAATGCTTTGGGCAAGCTGCTCAATGTTGGGAAAAGTATCGCCAAGGCTTTATTTTAGCTATAGATGATATTGAAAAAGCATACTCTCTAGAAGAGTGCTTGTTAAATTTTTTAAGAGAATCTCAAGTCCGGGCGAAATTAGCAGCCCCAATTATGTTTGAAGAAAAACTTTGGGGGCTATTGATTGCTCATCAATGTCATGATGCACGTCAATGGACTGAAAGTGAAAAAAGCTTGCTGACTTCAATTGCTGAACAATTAGCGATCGCCATTCATCAATCGGAATTAATGCAATCTTTGCGAGATGCGGCGCGAATCCTTACCGAAGAAAAAGAAACTCTCGAACAACGAGTGATTGAGCGCACAATGGCACTGCGTGATGCTTTACTTGCTGCCGAAGCTGCTAGTCGTCTGCGAAGTGAATTTCTGGCTACCATCAGCCATGAATTGCTTACACCTTTAACTTATGTGATTGGCATGTCTTCGACGTTGTTACGTTGGCCATTAGGTGAATTGAGTCAACGACAACGAGATTATCTGCAAACAATTCATGATAGTGGAGAACATTTATTAGAAATGATTAATGACATCCTCGATTTATCGCAAATTGAGGCTGGCAAGGCAGTTTTAAATATTACAGAATTTTCCTTAACAAATATTGCTGAAAATACTTTAGAGTCGTTGTTAAAAAAAGCCACAAGCGAACAAATTAATCTTAAACTTGATTTGCAAATTGACCCCCAGCGCGATCGCTTTACAGCAGATACAGAACGAGTGATGCAAATTCTCTGGAATCTCTTAACTAATGCCATTAAGTTTACCCCTGAAGGTGGCAATGTTACTTTGCGTTTGTGGGTGGAAGATAGCACAGCTATCTTTCAAGTAGAAGACACTGGTATTGGCATTCCCGAAGAAAAATTACCACTGCTGTTTGAAAAATTCCAGCAACTTGATACACCCTACCGCCGTCGCTACGAAGGAACTGGACTCGGTTTAGCTTTAACTAAACAACTTATAGAACTGCATCGGGGTCGAATTGAAGTAGAATCCACTGTGGCGATTGGCTCAACTTTTACTGTATGGATACCATCCCAACCGATGAGAGTGCTGAGTCAATAAGCTATAACGCTTCTCGGTTGTGTGCATTACAATCTACAGTTAAGAAAAGGGACTAGAGTTGTGTATTTTATCGATATGAAAATCGCTATAATCTTTAATTAATTTTTCCAGAATGATTCGCTTTTATTAGGCGGCTCCAGCCCTAGTTTGATGCAATACCAATTCTTCATGAAGATGCACTAAATTTTTTAATTACGAACCGCCCTGACGCTCGTGACGCTCGATAGCGAAGCGTTAGCGAATCCTTGAGCGTCTGACTCGCTACCGCTGCGCTATCGCGTAGCGTGTCGTAGACAAGACTCGCTCTAAGCGTACCCCTGCGGGGAAGCAAGCTACGCAGTAGCGTCTCGTAGAGAAACTATGCCGGAGGCTTTACGCTGCGCTAACGACGCAAAGCGCCAAGACGGCAAGTGGACTCACCAAGAACGCCAAGGAAGAAAAGGATAATCATTAAGTGTAAGTTTATAGAGAATTGGTATAACTTGAATACTCATTTTACTTTAACATTTATAATCAAAGTATTGCTGAGAAAATTAAGGATTGATTTCCAATTTAAGATAGGTAAAGTTTTATGCTAGTTTGTGTAAGTTTAATTGCCAAACATATATTTTTTTCTATCCTAGCTTAACCTAAACTAAAATAAGTTTTACGAGCAATAAAATATCGATGAATAATAGTAAAAAACATTTTATAAATAAATTCTTAATTGTGGCGATGATGATATTTATACTCATCATGGTTATGCCTTTTGCTTATTCTCAGGATAATGCTCTACCAACTAATAAGGCTCCAGCCGTTAGTAAGATAGATGGCGCTCCTGTTGTTTTGGGAGATCAAACTTTATTTGTCATTAAAGCAAGTGTTGGCTCGTTTTCAGCATCAGAGCGATCGCAGGCGGTGACAAACAGAATTGAAACAATAGCTAAAGACTTAACAGTTCCGGTTAATGCTTTAAAAATTTCCGACCAGCCAAATACGACTAATATCTTATCTGGTGATAAAATTATATTTACAATTACAGATGGTGATGCCAAAGCAGCAGGTCAAACTACACAAGAAATTGCTAATGAATATGTCCAAAAAATTAGTAATACTATCACCCAATATAGACAAGAACGTAGTTTAAAAAATATTCTATTTGGAGTTCTTTACACAGTTATTTCTACCGTTATACTTTTAATAATTTTCAAGATATTAAGTCAGATATTTAAAAAAATATTCAATTGGGTAAGCAATTGGCAAGGAAGAAGCATCCCTGCTGTACGCATTCAAAATCTTGAGCTTTTACCTGCATCTCGAATCACATATATTTTAAATAATATTATCAAGGCAATTCGCCTACTGCTGGTGCTGGGAATCCTCTCTATCTATATTCCATTAGTATTGAGTTTCTTCCCTTGGACTAGAAAAATCAGCACAAATCTATTAAATTATTTATTCTTAGCTTTAGAAAGTGCTGTACAAGGATTAGTTGCTTATTTACCTAAACTTATTTCCCTAGCAATAATTATTATTTGTGCATACTATATCATTAAATTTATTCGACCCATTTTTAGAGAATTAGGCAACGGAAGTTTATCTTTGCCTGGATTTTATCCAGAATGGGCAGAACCAACTTTTAAATTAGCATTATTTTTGATAATCGCTTTTGCATTGGTAGTGGCGTTGCCTTT
>JBBSOP010000237.1:0-7524 GCA_038259655.1 Chroococcales cyanobacterium | reverse complement strand
TAAAAGATTTCTTCCTTTTTCATTGTAACCATCCTGATAAAACAGCGTACAAAGTTCTTCAACACCTACTCCTACATAGTTCTTCTCAAAACGCAATAATTTCCACAATGCATCTAGTGTGCGCGGGCCTACAAGTCCGTCCGGGACGAGCTTCTGACTCGTCTGGAAAGCTTTTACCGCTCTTTCAGTTTGCTCGTCAAATTTATCTTCAGCTACGTTAATCTCTTCGCTAGCTAAAGATGAACCTATAAAGTAGTTGATACTACTTAAAACAATTTGGAAGAATTTTTTGAACTCAAGCACTCTAAATCCGGTATTACCTAACTCTAGAAGGCCATATTTCCGGGGAGGATATATTTTAGGATAGAAGAGTGATAGGCATCGTGGAGGATAAAGAAGACTTGACTCTAGATAGGAGTTGAAGGATAAACTTCTTGAAAATTTTACTCCTCCCTGTTTTGAAAGAGAAACTGATAAGGTGCGATCGCCCAGTGTAGAATCGCTGGTTGCCCAAGGTTTTTTGTAGAATAGCGTAAAAAGGGTGATATTCGCCTTGACGGGTTGACTTTGAACCCACGCTTCAACACTCAAAGCTGCAAATTTACTTTCGTTAATAGGACTCAGAATATAATTGTTTAGTCCATCAAATTTTAGTGCGTTAGAAAACGGCGGATAATTCAGTTGCTCAGCCGTTGTTACAAAGTCTTGAATAAAGCTTTTTAGTTTAGAATCGCTGAAACTTTTCCGCTTGAGATCTTCAATGATTCGACAAATTCTAATTCCTTGCTGTTGAACATTTGCCTTCATGTCCTGTCCATATTCCATGGGCGGTGAAGTTTTATCTAAAATAACTGCATGGTGTAAGCCAACAACTTGCCAAGATGTGTTGAAGACTGGACTCCCAGATGAGCCATAGTCTGAATCCGATTTGTACCGGACAACATTTTGATATAGGCTTATAACCTCATTGTCATTCAAAACGATCCTTTTCTGTTTTCCTTTTGGGTGTTGAATAATAATGGCTGCGTCTCCAGGTTTGCTCTTTTTACAGCTTGTTATTCCAGTCGAGGGCGCTGTCTCATTGTCGTCCAAGCGTTGGTTTAGTTTCTGTAATTCTGTATCAATAGAATCAAACTCCTGTTGCTGGTGCCAAATTTGGATCGAGGTCTCATTTGCCAAAACGATATAGCCTTTTTCCTCTAACTGTTTGATCGTAGGTCTTTTAGCCTGTAAAACCCGCGCAATCGCTTTTGCTTCTCCTGTAAACTCAAAGCGATCAAGTCGGGGCTGAATTACTTCTTCGTCTTCAATTAGTTGACACCAGCCAAACTCATATCCTGCTTGCCGGGTAAACATTTCTGATTTCAGTTGTACCAGAGTGTAGTCTAGACTGGGTTCTGAAATAAATAACAATTTAGGATCTAGGTCATAATTAGTTGAGGTTTGCCGAGTATTCCGTCCTGGTTCTACATAATTGAACTGTGCAACACATTGCTCAGCAATATCACAATCACTCACTACATGGTGATTTGTTAGCAGATGACTGCCTCCCACTAAAAAGCCCGTACCGATTGGGATCGGATTTGCTTTTGAAAGTTCGCTTTCAGAAATTGTTTTAAGAATTTCTAAAGGAGTTGATTGACCGCTTGTTATGTTAGATTGAGCCTCCCGAGAAAGCAAATTCTGAGCAACTTGTTCAGGAATTGAGAAAATTTCAATAACCTTATCAAACGTTTCAAAATTATCGTTTTCATTGCCCAAAGCAGCTAGATCAGTTTCTATCTCTTCAATAAATTTAGTGAAGTTTGAAAGAGAAAAATACCTCGCGATTCTGCAAATGGCCAAGCTTTGCCGAACACCAGCTTCTAGAAATGAAACCGGCAAGAAGTTGTCTGCTCGAATGGCTAAACTAACTTGCTCATGTTGTTCACTTTTTAAGCGGTTCCTGACAATCTCAATGATTTTGGCGAACACCTCTGGGTTAGGAGGATCATCGCCATTTAGTTGGCCGATCATGGAAACTTGGGCCCTACCACTGCCTATGTGTATGTTTCCAGGTAGTGAATTAAAAACTAATTGGTTTGTCATATTACAGGTTATCGAGTTACTCAGTTTGAGAATGAAAAATCTGAAACACAAGCAGGCAATAACGCAGAATGCTATAGTCCGAGCAATCAAATGCAAATTTATCTTGCAAATAAAGCAACTTGAAAGTTAGGGACATAGCTATAAGTTCTACTATCTTGCCAAGCTAATAGCGTTTTTAAAGTATTCTAAACTTTAGGACTATAAAAATATTGAAGAAGTATACCTTATCTTGATATTTTAAGGAAACGTTACATGTGAAAAGCTCTAGACAGAATAGCCGTAAACGTGTCGGAGAAAGTCAACATTACTTGCGGCTTAATCCATAAACTCTGATGGTGAGAAGCATGAAAAATCTACATCAAGCTGCCCGTAACAGGGTAAGAATTAAGGGTAAGCAATTAAATCAGCTGTCATTATGCGCTGATTTTCAAAACTCAGTCGCGGGTCAAAGATTTATATCTAAGGGAGTACTCCTCCTCCTGATTGTTCTGCTATGCGTAGTTGCAAATAGTTTTGCAGGATTCATCGGTGGCGTAGTTAGCTTATATCTAACGATTGAAAACCCTCTTTTGGGTGCGGCTAGAGCTATGTTATTAATTCTTATTGTGACTGTCGCCTCTGTCATCACCCAAGATTTAGGCAAAAGCATCGCTGTTTTACTATCCAGTTTTGTAGTAGTAGTAGTAGCAGGAACAATACTCGCAGCACTCGGATTGATACAATCTTTGATTCAATTTTTGCTAGCGCTAGTTGCAATGAGCGCATTTTGTTTTGGCATTAGCAGTATTAGCTACTTTGTAATTCGGTTTACTGTTTCTCTTACTGACATTCTATTTGTTCGCTCGTACTTTCTAAAAGCAGTTGGTCTTTTATTTTCTATCCTAACTTGTGGAATTGGAGCTTATGGGGCAATTTCTAGTGAACTTCAATCAGAGACAGAAACTTATTTTCAGGAGACGTTACGGAATTCTCAAGATGCACAAATGAATGTTCTCATTTTGGGAACAGTTTACGGCGTCAGCATAGTAGTGAGTGGATGGCTATCAAATCATTTGCGGGGTACACCTTGGAAATATCCAAGCCTACAAAGACTTTGGGCGTTAGCTGTAGGCTCTTGGTGGGGAACTTCTTTTATTAACCTAGATTTAAGTAGCGTTAATTTTAGAGGCTCGAACCTTGCTAATACGGATCTTAGGGCACGAATTTTGTATCGAACTTGTTTCCAAGGGGTGATTGGTCTAGAGCGAGCACAAGTAGATAATCAGTACCTTGACTTAGAACAGCCTAAAATTCAGCGATTGCTTACGCATGGCAGTAGCCGCGATCGCGATTTCAAAGGATTAAACCTGCGAGGCGCTTACCTCCAAAACGCTGACTTACGGGACTTTGATTTTACTGATACAAACTTGACCGGAGCAGATCTCAAAGGCGCAGATTTGCGAGAGAGCGTTCTAGTTCGGACACAGCTAGCTGGCGTTGATTTCCAGGGGGTTGACCTGCGAAAGAATGTTCTCATTGATGCTAATTTAACTGAAGCAAATTTTCATGGCGCTGACTTGCGAGGTTGCATTCTTGTTCGCGCCCAAGTAGCCAGAGCCAATTTCACCAATGCTGATCTCACAGGTATTTGTATCGAAGATTGGAGTGTTAGTAGCAGCACTCAATTTACAGACGTTCGCTGTGACTACATTTACCGCAAATACCAGGAGGGGCAACCGAGTATTCGCTATCCAGCCGACCGCGATTTTGAACCTGGCGAGTTTGCCACACTCTTTGCAAGACCCAAGGATGTTATCGAGCTAGTCTTTAAAGGCGAGTTCGACTACGCTGCGCTGAGTCTTGCTCTTTACAAAATCAAAACCGAAGCGTCAGGTCTAGATTTAGAACTCAAAGGCATTGAGCAGCGCGGCAACCTTTCGGTCGTTAAGATTAAAAGCGGTAACTATGAAATTAATGAGCGTTTAGTCAGGGAACGGCTTAGCTCTGTGTACGAGGTGACTTCGCAAGGCAAAACTGTGGAGACAACTATTAAAGAGTCCATTTATCGAGATTATGAAGAAACTAAAAATCGACTTGCTGAAAGTGAAAGGCTTGTAAGGCAACTAGCGGGTGTTTCTGAGAATCAGGCAGAAGCGCTCAAAGAGATAACAAGGAAATCACTGGGCAATAACTTCTTTATCTCAGGTAGCACCATTACCAATCTGGCAGGATCAGGACAAATTGAGTACCGTGAGGCGGCTGATCGTGTGCGCAGCATCGTGACTAATCGGGCGGATGCTAGCCCGACGATGCAACAGTTATCTAGCCAGCTAAGCGCTCAAAACGTCGCTACGACAGCAGCCACTCAGCAAGAGCTGATTCAGCAAATTCTGCTATCTGAAGCAAAGCAAGACCCGACGTTCAGGCAATTTTTGCTGGAGCAGGGGCAACAGATTATGGACAGCTTGCCGAGTGAAGAGATTGCGATCGCACTCCAAAGCGCAATTGCGCAACTCAGCACTTAACTTAACAGTTGAGGAAGTCCAAGTCTATCTCGGGAAGGACAGTAGTCTAACAAGACTATCTTGCAAACGTCTCTAGCTCTACTATCATGATTGTCTAGAAGCCCTAACTTGAGAAAAATGTCGAAAGGGTAATCCAAATAGTCCGATGATTTAATTCCGGGTCTCCCTCGTTAGCTTTTTTGTATGATAGTGGGAGTTAGGTGCTCTGTAATATCTGCCATTTGAATGGCTATGCAGCCTAATTTGTAGGCTCTCGTCACAGACTCACCTGCCCCTAACGCATCGTAAAAGCCAATAGCAAATTCGATGGCTGCGCGATCGCCTATCGCCTCACTCATCCCAATCACATAAGGAATATGCTGCGCGATCGCCTGCGCCTGTTGTTCCGAATAGCAGGCATTTAACACCAGGCACTCTACCGAGTTAGCAAACAATTTGAACAAGGCCGCCAAAGCTACCGTGCGTAACAGCTTTGGTTGCCCGGTAGCATCTTCTAATACTAATCCTTCCTCAAATACGTCAGCCTGCTCAGCCAAGGAGATCTCGCGTGTGGCTTCGACAGACGGTTCAGCGATCGCACGGCCCATACCATGTCCTGAGAAGTGAACAATCTGAGGTTTGTAATCGAGCAGTGCCCTTTGCAAATCAATCGGGCGAAGTGCCCAGCGCTGCTTTAGCTCAAAGCGATCGCGATATTTTGACCGTTGCAATCCTGCCTCAATTTCTCGAATCTCCTCATCTAGACGCAACTGATGAGTTGATATTGGATTAGCTGATAAGAAAAGAATTGTTTTTTTAGCATCGTCTGAACTATCTAAGATCAGAGGCTTCTTAGTCGCTTCATAGTAATAAATAGATCCAGAACCTGAAGCATTACCTACTGAACTATTTGAGAAATTGAACGTATTCTGGGCTGACGGTGCATCAGGTTGAGCCATCTACCTACGCTTTAAGCTCCATAAAAACGGCTATACGGAATCTAGTGTGTTGATGTAGCGGGTACTGTGCCAGATGAAAGTGGAAAATGAACAATTGATGGTTGGTCTTCCCTCATAAGCATCTCTAACGGAATCATCTCAGATAGGAGGCAAGATCTTAGTGATTGATCATGAGAAAACCTCGTCATCGTTACGTAAAGGTTCAAAGGTTTAGTTGTTTCCGAATGTCATTTTGCGTCTGCCTTACTATGATGCATCCTCTCGTCAATGGGTTAGATTATAAAAAAATCGTAATTATTGATACTTGAATTCTGGGAGTTATAACTAAATTCTGGTGTAAGTAGCATATCGACTAAGCGCTCGAACAAATTGGGCTATGTACCTCCGATCCGCTGTGCGCAGAGAATGACCCTCTGCAAGACGGAACTCTACACCGTTCCGCTTGTCATGCTTATCTCTTCAGCCCAGAAACTTTCTGTGAGCGCGACCATAAATACCTCGACAGAGCACTGCTCGTGACAACGATGAATTAAACCACCGAAAGCTTCGCCTGTTTCCAACTGATAGCAACGCAGTCTGGCGACCCTTACTCCAACAAATTCTCAAACCCCTTGGATAAACTATGCACTTTGGCTGGATTGTACCCGTCGCACTTTAGCCTTGGCTATAGGAGAAGATGCTAGCGAAAGGAGGCGATCGCGCATTGTAGAGCTACCTCGAAGACAATATTGTGAAAATCCTGAGAAATCTATATTCAATGGGGTCAGGTTGCATCAATAATCAGGCTTTACGTTTTGAACAAATTAAACGTAACAAAATATTCACAACTATATGGGTCAAATGCCGAATTGCTTCTTAAGTAGTTAGAACGTATTTTCGTAATAGATTCCACCTGAGTTCATAAAAACACTAAGGTATATTTCAATGTTTTCAAGAATAAAGAAGAGTTTGGTGTTTTGCTTAGCTGGTTATGTATATACCTTCGCAAATTTAGGTGCCTCTCAAGCAGAAACAGTCGGAACCTCTCAAGATCCGCTTAGCGTTCAAAGAGCTAGTGTTTGGCAGTCAAACCAAGTTTCAGTTTGCTGGGAAAATCCCGGCAATGACGCACAAGAGCGTGGATGGGTAGAACAAGCTGTGCAAAGTACTTGGGAAACTGCTTCTGCTGTCCGCTTCACGGGCTGGAATCAGTGCGTTAACGGGTCAAAAGGCATCCGCATACAGATTATTGATAATAACCCGAACGTTCAGGTGTTAGGCAACAACCTTGACGGGATGCAAAACGGGATGCAGCTAAACTTCACATTTAATAGCTGGACAGGCGCTGTTGATAATAGTGGAAACCCAGTCGAATCTTGTGCAGATGGCGGCAACGTTCCAGATGGGTTTGAGAAGAGTGGATTTGCAACGCATAGAGAATACTGTATAAAAATCATAGCTACTCATGAATTCGGACATGCTCTCGGCATCGCACATGAGCACAATCGTGCCGACAGGTTTGACTGCGACCAAGATCATCAAGGGATGGATCCCGACTACTACGTCACCCCTTACGATCCCAGCTCGGTTATGAACTATTGCAACCCAAATTGGAACGGCCATGGTCAGCTCAGCGACTTAGACAAATTGGGCGTCAATATTCTGTTCGGCAAAGGCGCAGCGCCCGTTTCTGGAAACGATCCGGCGATCGCATCTTATATCGCTGATGACAGTCAACAATTGGAGACACTTTTTGTCAGCCCTGAAGGTGCATTAGGTTTGGTTTGGAAGGTTAATAATTCCATTTGGAAAGGGCCAGTTTTTCTCTCTAAACCGAATTTTCTTCCACAAAACGCACATATTTCAGTCGTTAACTAGTCACCCCTGAAAAACTACTTCAGGTCGCGCTACGCGGGTGTTTCGGTCTGTGAATAGCGCGGTAGAATTGCCAGATAAGCCTTGGCCGCCAGAAAAAGCTTGCAAAATGAAGCCATCCTCAAAAGCCGACTCGAATC
>JBBSOP010000236.1:0-7549 GCA_038259655.1 Chroococcales cyanobacterium | reverse complement strand
CTATCCCCACCTACAATTGTCTCTGACTTCAGAATAGCGAGCCTGTCTTTTTGCCCTGATAATTGTCTCGAAAGCTTATGATTACAGCACTCTGATTTCTACTCTTTATTAGATTATCGTCTTTTGATAAGAGCCGCACCCAAGCCATTTTTTGTGTAAAAGGTATCCAGTCTGCACCCCAAATATCTTTCTGTTCGCTGTCATTTTTCAGTAATGCTGCTTCACATTCAGCGTGTTGTCGTCCCTCTCCTGCAAGAATACCTTTTTCTATGTCTACTGCTATTTTGATATAAACTCCCAAAGTTTGCAGCATTTGCTCAACTTGTTTAAGCCTCGCTCTTTCTCTGATAATCAGTACCAAAGCTTCACCCCTAACCCTGTAATGGCACAAGTATAAATTTTATCTAGTGAGCTTTCAATTTTTCAATTGGCTGACCAAATGGGTAAGTTCTGGCAAAATTAGTTTTTCCATAGCTAATTGCACAGCATTACTAGAACCAGGTAGAGAGAAGATTAATTTATGTTGATAAACACCAGCAACAGCGCGAGAGGCGATCGCCCGTGAACCAATTTCTTGATAACTTAAAAATCGAAACAATTCGCCAAATCCTGGCAAGGTCTTTTCTAGCAACTTTTCAATGGCATCATAGGTAGTATCTCTTGGCGCTATTCCCGTGCCACCATTGAAAATTATAACGTCTAAATTTGTATTTTGACCCAGCAGTTCTATTTGTGCTTGAATCTGCGCTGGTTCATCTTTGATAATTGCATAAGCTGCTACAACATGGTTAGCACCAAGGAGCAATTGCTGGATTAGCTGACCACTTTTATCTGTTTCGGGGGAGCGTGTATCGCTAACAGTAACAACAGCACAAGTTACTGAAATTCCAGGTGAGTCTGGGTGGGGTTGTAGTGTCATCGGTAATAGGGCATGGGAAGGGTGCATTCAGTATAAAGATAATTTAATGCCCCATAGCGCCATTTGCTTGATAGTGACTCTCCTATGCCCAATTTAGATTAATTAATCTTCAGCTTTGTTAAATCCCAAGTCATGTTCTGCGGCATAGCGCTCCATGAAACGCATAAAGCGCTCCCATTCTTCAGCCGATTTCATCAAATGAAGGGCTTCTAATGCTTCGGGTTTACCGTTGACAAATTTACCCTTAACTTCGCGGGTGACTATTTCTCCTTCTTCGTCAATTAAATACATACCAGTAACTTCTTCAGTACTGTTTTGAGCCAAAATCTGAGGATTTGTAAAAATAAACGTCGCTGTGCCACTATCACCACTGCGCGATCGCGTTAAGCGTACCTCTGGAATTACTTCTTCGTCAAGACCTCTAGAAAACTGAATTTTCGCCATGATAAATGAATTTAAACTTTTGTGATGGTTAATTTAATATTCTCTCATCATTTAGAACTCCAGTCTAATAGAGCTTGTTGATATTTATTTTGTGTGTATTTAACTATAAAATTTAGTTTTTAAGTATAAAAATGCGTAGTTTTTATTTTGATAATTAATTGAGAGAAGCATACGGCGATGCCTACAACAGAGGCATCGCGGATTTTAGATCAAATCTAAAATCCCAAATCGAGTTACCGATTCACTGCTGCTGCTTCTCGTGCCGCAGTTGCTTGATCTGGGTGGATACCCAATCGTGTGAGATTAATCCGTCCTTTATTGTCAATCTCGCGCACTTTGATAATCACTTCATCCCCGACTGCAACTTCATCCTCAACTTTGCCCACACGGTAGTCAGCTAATTGAGAAATGTGGATCATGCCTTCTTTCCCAGGCAAAAATTCCACAAATGCACCGATTGGGATAATTCGAGTTATCCGACCTGCATAAACATCTCCTTCATGCAGCTTGCGAGTCATGCCTTGAACGATGTTGCGGGCTTTTTTCGCTTTGCTCTCATCGATAGCAGAAATTGTCACCGTGCCATCATCTTCGATGTCAATTTTGGCTCCTGTTTCTTCAGTGATGCCCTTAATTGTTTTGCCTCCAGGACCGATAACCAAACCGATCATGTCTGGATCAATCTTGATTGTCAGTAGACGTGGAGCATAAGGTGAGGTTTCAGTACGTGGTTGCTCGATTGTTTGCAGCATTTTCTCTAGAATATGCAATCGGGCTGATTTGGCTTGGTGAACTGCTTGAGCAATAACTTCTAACGACAAACCAGAGATTTTCATATCCATCTGTAATGCCGTAATGCCAGTATCTGTGCCGGCAACTTTGAAGTCCATATCACCCAAAAAGTCTTCAATGCCCTGAATGTCGGTGAGGACTCGTACTTCATCCCCTTCTTTAATCAAGCCCATTGCTGCACCGCTAACGGGTTTAAGAATTGGGACACCAGCATCCATCAGCGATAGAGTGGAACCACACACCGAACCCATAGAAGTGGAACCGTTAGAAGAAAGTACTTCCGATACGACACGAATCACGTAGGGAAATTGTTCTTTTGATGGTAGTACAGGTAAAAGCGATCGCTCTGCTAAAGCGCCGTGACCAATTTCTCTTCTACCAGGGGCGCGCAATGGCTTGGTTTCCCCAACTGAGAAAGGCGGGAAATTGTAATGATGCAGATAACGTTTGGATTGGTCTGTTTGCAAATCATCATTGAGGTTTTGGGCATCTCCCGGTGTGCCGAGAGTACAAGTAGATAATACTTGGGTTAGCCCTCTATTGAATAAGCCGCTGCCGTGGACTCGTTGAGGTAAGACTCCAACTTGACAAGAAACAGGACGGACTTCATCTAATTTACGACCATCAACACGCACATTATCTTCAACGATTTGACGACGCATGAAGTGTTTCGTAATGTCTTTAAAAGTGTTCCCCAGTGCCTTGCCATTTGCGGTTGCAGCAACTTTAATTGGGTCTTCTTCTGAAAGATCAGCGATCGCAGTGGCAATTGTGTCTTTGACTTCATCCAAAGCGTCATCCCGTTGGGCTTTGGTAAATTCAAATTGAGCCAGGATTTTCTTAATCTCATCACTAGCGCGATCGCGGATATAGTTTTCCAGAGTTTGGTCTACTTCTGGTGGTTCTTCTTGTACTATTTTCAGACCTAGTTCTGCTATTAAATCTTGCTGTGCTTTGATTAAGTCTCGCACTGCTTCGTAACCAAAATCAATCGCCTCGATAATATCTCGTTCTGGCAACTGATTGGCTCCTGCTTCCACCATAATCACACCATGCGGTGAACCTGCCACTATCAGATCCAAGTCTCCGGCTTCAGTTTCTGCATAAGTGGGGTTAATAATAAAATCATCTCCCACTAAGCCGACTCGTACCGCTGCCATTGGCCCATTAAAGGGAATTTGAGCAATGAGGGTAGCGATTGAAGCACCAGTAACTGCTAGTACATCAGGTGGTACTAGCTCGTCCATCGACAATGTTACAGCGATAATCTGCAAGTCATCCCGCAACCATGAAGGGAACAAAGGACGTAGAGGGCGGTCTATCAAACGGCTAGTGAGAATTGTTTTTTCTGGTGGACGACCTTCGCGCCGCATGATTCCTCCAGGAATCCTACCTGCGGCATACAGTCTTTCTTCATAATCTACGGTCAGGGGAAGGAAATCAATCCCTTCTCTACCCTTTGAGCGCGTAGCTGTCACTAAAACAGATGTGTCCCCTGATTCTATCAAAACTGATCCACCAGCCTGGGGAGCTAGTAAGCCTACCTTCAGTCGAATATCCCTTCCATCGAAGGATATTGACTTATCAACTTCTGCCATTCAGTTTTTTTTCCTTCTATTTTCGCTATTCTCTCTCTGTGGCAATCCTAACATTTATGCCCTAAGGCTGACTTCTGTTACATACAAAGCTCAACAAGTCGTTTAATACTAAGCACAATACACCTACAGCAGTAAATTTGACTGCTTTTTTTGAGAGGCTGCGAGATCCCCGACTTCTTCAATAAGTCGGGGATCTGACTACTATCAGTTATCAAAATTAATGCGATGAAACACTAGTAGTCTATCAACCCAAGACCATGCTGACTCAACTCCTGCCTCCTTCAACACGCAAACCTAGTTGTACAATAGAACCAGCGTGACAAGTATACCTACACCAATCAAGGGAAAGTTTGATTTTAGTTTGTTGTGTGTAGCATTTTGGATACTTTGATAACTCCAAAAGAATTTAAGTTTGTAAAACTTAAATTTTTAATATACAATATTTGACCCAATAAAATTATTTATAGCTGATAAAAAGCAAAATAAACAAGTATTTAGCATCTGAGCTTGATCAAAATCTAAAGTAGTTAAAAAATGGCGATTTTACACGGGAATTGGTTGCACAAAAATCAAAATAATTGTTTATTTATTTGGGGGGAAACTTGGCGTTCATCGCGGGAAAACTTTGATTTTAGCGAATCTCCAGATATACATTTAAATCCATTGGCTATGACATTCGTGGAGTTGAGCGAGTGGTTGCAAGATTCGCCAAACATAAAAATTCCTCACTTCATGCAGTCATCTCAAGTTGCTGTAACAGCTACTAACAAAAAGCGTAAAGAAATAAGTTCTACAAAGATAAATCTGCCCACAACTTGCCAAATAATTGCTTTACCCACTCATATTTTAGACAACAGTAAAGCAGCTAATGCGTCTATGTTCCCCGTCCATTCTGCTAACGTGGGACTTGAAATAGACTCGTCCCAATCTCTGCAACCGTGGCGAGTTGAAGGTTTTTGCCTCAACCCTAGCGAAGCAATTAAATTTCTGACTTCTATTCCCTTGAATGCTGTTAATGGAGAAGATGCCTTTTTAGGTGGAGATTTGCGTTTTTGGTCACAAATCGCCCGTTGGAGTTTAGATTTAATTTCGCGGTCGAAGTTCTTACCTACTATTCAAAGGCAACTTGATAGTTCTATCACTGCTAAATGGCAAGTACTCTTAGATAGTGCTGTAGATGGAACTCGTTTAGAGAAATTTTCTGCGAAGATGCCATTAGCTTGCCGCACTTATCAAGAAAGCACTGAGTTAGCAAAAGAACATTTAGCAGTAGATTTTCCTGTAGAACCTCAAGAATTACTATTAGAATTTCTCAACAGTACAATAGATGCCCAAGTACGGGAAATGGTGGGTTCTCAACCTTTAATTGAAACCAAGGTAATGGCATCTTTACCAACGGCAGTAAGACAGTGGTTGCAAGCTTTAATTAATGCATCTCACCCAATTGATGCTGATGTGATCGGAGTAGAACGATTAGAAGCGGCGCTCAAAGCTTGGAAAATGCCGCTGGAATACCAACTCACAGGTAAAAAGCTATTTCGTACTTGTTTTGAACTGCGTTCTCCAGAGTCTGGGGAAACAGATTGGATATTGGCATATTTTCTCCAGGCGGCTGATGATTCAGAGTTTTTGGTAGATGCAGCCACAATTTGGAATAACCCAGATGAGCAATTAATTTACCAAAATCGCCCCATTGATCAACCGCAAGAAACATTTTTAAGGGGTTTGGGTTTAGCTTCAAGATTGTATCCAGCGATCGCACCTAGTTTAGAAACTGCATCTCCTCAATTTTGTCGTCTCAATCCATTACAGGCTTATGAATTTATTAAGTCTGTTACTTGGAGGTTTGAAGATAGTGGTTTAGGGGTGATTTTACCTCCTAGTTTGACGAACCGCGAAGGATGGGCGAATCGTTTAGGATTAAAAATTACTGCCGAAACACAAAAGCAAAAGCAGGGAAGATTAGGATTACAGAGTTTACTAAACTTTCAGTGGAAATTGGCGATTGGCGGACAGACTATTTCTAAAGCTGAGTTTGATCGACTGGTAGCTTTGAATAGCCCACTAGTAGAAATTAATAACGAGTGGGTGGAATTACGACCCCAAGATATTAAGACAGCCCAAAACTTTTTTGCCTCTCGTAAAGACCAAATGGCACTTTCTTTAGAAGATGCTTTGCGTCTTAGCACTGGCGATACCCAAGCAATTGAAAAATTACCAGTGGTCAGTTTTGAAGCATCTGGGGCATTGCAAGAGTTGATTGGGGCATTAGCAAATAATCAGGCGATCGCACCTTTACCTACACCAGCCAGCTTTCAAGGACAGTTGCGTCCTTATCAAGAACGCGGCGCGGCTTGGTTGGCATTTCTAGAACGTTGGGGCTTAGGCGCTTGTCTGGCCGACGATATGGGACTGGGCAAATGTGTAGCGCCTAATACACTAGTTAACATTAACGGACTCTTATCTACAGCTGAGGACATTTGGACAAATCATGCTGAAAAAACAGAGTTTGATGGTGAAGGTTTCTGGGCTAGACCCACTGAGCAATTACTAGTTAATTCTCTAAATGAAAAAACTGGTAAAATTGTCCAAGCCCACGTTAAGCGGCTATATCGGCAGCAAGTCTGCGAGAAATTAAGAAAAATTACTCTAGAAGACGGCAGCAGCATCACTATTACCCGTCGTCACCAATTAATGACGAGTAAAGGTTGGACAAATAACTTGCAGGTGGGCGATTACGTCTGTGTACCAAATAAAAGCCTTTGGAATGGTCAACCGCAAGATCATGATTTAATCAAGTTTATTGCTTGGCAGATTGCAGAAGGACATGAACGACCAAGTCAGGGAACTGTCACAATATCTCAAAAAGATATCAGTGTACTAGAAAATCTACTCCACATTTTTCATTGCATAGGAAAGCGCCACAAACTCAAAATTAATAGCCCGAATATCTGTATCTTCCCAAACAGGGTTCCTTGCCTTCGAGTTAGCAGCCAAGCCTATCGGCAATTTTTAGAAGCTAAAGGTTACATTTGGGGCAAACTCTCAGCAGAAAAATCGATTCCGTCCTTCATAATGCAGGCAGACTTGGATAGTATACGGCTTTTTCTACAGAACTATTTTGATGCTGAGTCTGCTGTTATTTTGAGTATGGGTAGTATCGAGATTTCTACAGCTTCAGCTTTACTAATTCAGCAACTTACTACACTGTTGCGACGCTTCGGTATTTGGTTGCGAGTATCACCAAGAAAAAAATGTGCCACTAATGGAACTCGGACTTTACGCACATATTATATTGGTGTAATTGGCGGAAATTCTGCCCGGAGATTTTTACAAGAAATAGGTTTTGGCAACCCTTTAAAACAGCAGAAACTAACAGAAATTTGTCAAAGTGTGAGCAACACAAATGTTGAGGGGCTTCCTGCTTCTGATATCGTTGCTCAAATAGTCACAACAACGGGGCTACCGTTACGGCATTTGGGAATGCACAACACCGTTTATATTAATGGTTCACAGCAGTTTTCCAGAGATAGTTTGCAACGAGTAATAAGTGGTATTAACGATGTTATTCGTGGAGAAACTCAACAGCAGTATCAGCTACTCAAACCTTCTAAATGGACAACTAAAACTCTAGAAGCTTATGCTCGTTTAGACATCCAGCAGTTGAGTTTAACAAAGCAGTCTTTGCAATGTCTTCTCGATCAAGAGGTATTTTATTGCCGTGTTGAATCCGTTGAGGATTTAGAGTATGAAGGATGGGTTTACGATTTTGAAGTTAGCGAACATCATAATTTCG
>JBBSOP010000235.1:0-7551 GCA_038259655.1 Chroococcales cyanobacterium | reverse complement strand
TGCTTGCAGCACTTCTAAACGTTCGACTGCGGGTGTTTCAATAGGTGTAAATCCGTAGCTTTCAAAAACCCTACGAATGGTATCTAATAAATATAATTCTAAGCGCTTTTCGCTAGGAAGAAATTCGGGAAAACCGCTAGGATTAGAAAAATTTATTTTGTCTGCTTTTGCCATATTTTTACTATTGCCAATATGTTTAATTTTTGTGTCTTCGTGCCTTTGTGGTATCATTTTTGCACTACAAAGACACTAAGAAAAACTAATCTCTAAACTTTTAAATTACGAACGCAGCCGTTCTTCTTGAATTAGGGTGCGCTGGAAGATTTGATGATTTTTGAACCAGTGCCAAGTTCGAGCGCGAAAGTTATTATCTGGACTAATATAGATCATTTCATATAAGTTCATTTCTGGGTTTGTCTTATATGAAAACCATAAAATTACCACAGAATCATCTGCTTCCCAAGCTTTACCTTGAATGCGTTCAGTATCAAATAAAAGCTTTTTGTCAGTATACATTCCTGGAAATTCATATTCCTCTTTTTTCCCATCAGACCAATTGTAGCGATTGATTTGGTAGTAGGGATAGGGGCTATTTTCGGGAAATTGGCAAGTTAAGTGAGACTCATATTGATCGAGAATTTTTCCTGCTGTATCAACTAATGTATACGTACCTACCCAATCTCCCTCGTGGCGAGCAAGCACAGGCATTTCTTCTCGGATATTAGACATTACATAACTCCGTTGAATTAAACTGCATCTAAAATATTATCTCCTGCGATCGCGCTCTAAATCATCAATTACTTTTTGCAAATACCACTCTTGCGACATCCCAGGATAGTAAGCTTGCTTTTGTTCGATCAATCTTTGAGCAATTTCCCAATATCCCCCCACTAATCGCAAAAGTCGCTGATGTAATAGGTTATACTTTTGCTGTTTTGATTCTGGGCTAGATTTCTGAATTTTTTTGAGACTGTTTAAAACTTGGTGATAATTTTCCCAGTCTTCTTGTTCACAATAAATACTAGCTGCTCGTTGATAATCTGCGATCGCCTGTTGCATTTCTTCTAAAAAAGTATAGGCAATACCGCGATTGTAGTAAGCTTGGGCATTATCTGAATTGATTTGCAGTGCTTGGGTGTAATCTTGAATGGCATCGAGATAATTGCCAGTTGCCCGATAGACATTGCCTCTGGCAACATAAACTAAGGCATCTTGGGGTTGAATTTGCAAGGCTTGGTTAAAATCAGCGATCGCTCCTTGATGATCTCCTAAAAGCGAACGAGCTTTACCACGGTTGCGATAAACTACTGCATCGTGAAAATTTAATTGTAGTGCTTGGTTAAAGTCAGCGATCGCTCCTTGATAATTCCCCATTTTGCAACGCACCACACCACGACAGCAATAAGCTTGGGCATCTTGCGGATCGGCTTGCAATATCCAGTTTAAATCGGCAATGGCAGAGCCTGTATCTCCTTTTTCGGCTTTTTCTAATAACTGCTTGAAATAGTCGTTCGTGGATATGATAGGCGCATTTGGGGAATTTTGGGGCGAAGCAACTAATTTTTCTGGCGATTGTAGCTGTTTAATTTTTGCCAAACACAGGCGACAATTTTCTTTATCTTGTTGTACCAAGTATAACTCTGCGGCTTTTTTAAAGCTGGCGATCGCATCTTGAATATCGCCTTGTTTGCGCCGCACTATTCCCCGCAAATTATAAGCTGCGGCGTGATAGGGATTAAGACGAACAGCGCGATCAACATCTTCAAGCGCCCCTGGCAAATTTTTGAGGGCTACCCTAGCTAATCCCCGACAGTAACTTGCTTCTACACTATCAGGATAAAAGTTAAGAGCTTGAGTGTAATCAGAAACAGCTTGGTGAATTGCTCCTGAATCATAATATGCTAAACCTCGTTGCAAATAAACTTCAGCAGAGTAAGGTATCAGTTGCAAAGCCTGATTAAATTCCTCAATCGCTCCAGCGTAGTCTTTTTGTTTCGCTTTTTCTAATCCCCTCTGATAAAATTCGTCGTTCATAGCATTTTTTAGTTAACTTAATACGGTTTGAGGACAACTACACCATAAGCATCGGGACAAAGATACTGATTTGCAGCCAAGAGTAAATCTGGTGCTTCCTGGCTTTGAATGTGATTTGGATAGTTAAACGCTGGTTCTAAATCTCCGATTAACGAGTGATAGTAACCATATAAACCAGCGCGATCGCTTGGTGTTTCATTGGCAAAAATAAATCTATTTGCGACTCGCCGCCGGACACGAGCAATTTCTTTTTCTGATACTAATTCTGTTTGTAATATCCTGATGTGTTGGGCGATCGCATCTTCTACAGCTGGTAAATTTTCGACTGCACACTTAGCCGAAATATAAAACGCTCCTTGTAGCTGATTACTCATATTACTTACGGAAATCGTAGATACCAATCCACGTTCTTCTCGCAAATCCCGCACTAGTCTTGATGTCCGTCCGTGTCCTAAAATTGCTGCTAAAATATCCAAACCATAAGTCTGTTCGAGCTGGTTTAAACCAGGAACCCGCCAAACCATGACTAACCGTGCTTGCTGAAGACTTTCATCGATAAACTCTCGCCGAACAATTTCTGTAAACGCAGTTTCTTGTAAGGACGCATGGCGCGTCTCTATATTTGACTTTTGACTCTTGTTAAATCCCTCAGCAACCGTAGCAATTAATTCTTCCACAGGTAAATTACCTACAGCCACAGCCGTAATTGACTGGGGTTGATACCAGCTACTATGAAAATCTCGCATCTGCTGAGGTTGGAGTTGAGCAATTACCGCTTCTGGCCCTAATACTGGACGGCGATAAGGTAGCTTTTCAAATGCTGTTTCCATCGCTCGTCGAAATGTGCGGCGGTGGGGATTATCATCAGAACGCTTTATTTCTTCCAAAACTACCAATCGTTCGCGTTCAAAAGCATCGTCAGGAATATTAGCATTAAATACGACATCTATTTGCAACGGGGCAAGTTCAGCAAAGTCTTTAGGAGCAGTAGTTATATAGTAATGAGTGTAGTCTTGGCTAGTTGCGGCATTCGTGATCGCGCCTCGCTCTTCAATTCGCCGTTCAAACTCGCCGCTGGCTAGTTGCTCAGTTCCCTTAAAAATCATGTGTTCTAAAAAGTGAGCCATACCGTTAATGGCATCAGATTCCACAGCGGAACCAACTTTAATCCACAAGTTAAGGTTTATAGCCTCAACTGGCATTTGCTCGGCAATGATTGTCAAACCATTGGGCAACTTATGCACTGTTGGGGCATTGAGACGAGAAAATGGCAGCAGAGTTGAGGTCATTGGTTGTGGTGAATAAAGAGCTAATTTACTTCTTTATCTTATCCATGACTTCAAATAAACACCGCGATCGCTTTTTTTGCATTGATCTAAGTAGGCGGTGTTGTAGCTTTTTTTGTATATTTGGGAACTCTAGATTAAAGATATATACAGAAGGATAATTCCTATGTCTAGAAGCCCAATTAGTGCAACGCTAACTGCAACAGATAGAGATGCTTTGTTACAAGCCATTACCACCATTAAAGAAAAGCTACCATTTTTAATTGATTTGAATAACGAAGAGCGTAAAGCTTTACCCAAAATGGGAGATAAGAGCCGCGCCTTTGTCAGCAAAGCATTGGAGGTGGCGACACAGAACCCAGAGTTTTTACCACGCTCTTTTGACTTGGAAGAAATGCGGAAGGATGTGCAATTATTTGAAGCTTTGTATCCTTTATTGCTAGGGTTGACCCAATTGCAAGAATTGGTAGATGATACTTCGTTGGCGGTGGGTAGTGAAGCCTATGCAGCCGCGTTGCAAGTATATAACTATGCAAAAGCCAGTGGTCAAACCGCAGGATTAGATGCAGTATTAGAGGAAATGGGGCAAAGATTCGCCCGTAAATCTCGGAAAGTCAAGCCTCAAGCAGCAGCGTTGTAGAAAATAACTCGACAGTTGCACCTTTTAAGTGCAACGTTAAAGCTCAGAACTCGGAACGCCGAGCAATTTACTCCAACATCCGAGTTCTGAGCTTGATTTTTGGAGTTCAGAGGCTCAACGTCAGAGTAAAAAGGTGAAAGTTCCGAGTTCAGCAGTCTGGAATTTGAGCTAAAGTCTTAATATTTCAAAGTTTCTTTACAGAAGATTGTGTATAACTACTGTGAAAGGGGCATCCTGAGAATTAGCCTCTAACTATAGAGCTTCCACCAGTATGGCAAGCAAAGAAAGACACTGATGAATCCCTTAGAAACCTACCTCCAAGAACTGCGTGATATTCGGTCTACAGGTGCTGCGGTTAAAGAAACCTCCTATTACGGTGCATTGGAACAGTTGTTTAATAATTTAGGGAAAGACTTGAAACCGAAGGTTCGCTGTGTCATGCAGTTGAAAAATCGGGGTGCAGGGATGCCAGATGGTGGGTTGTTCACCGCTCGACAGTTTCAGCGTCAGTCAGGGAATGAACCCGTGAATCCAGAGAATCCTGAGCAAGGGGTGATTGAGATTAAAGGCACAGGAGATGATGCCTGGGTAATTGCAGACACCAAGCAGGTTTCTAAATATTGGGAACGCTATGGTCAAGTCTTGGTAACAAACTATCGAGATTTTCTGCTCATTGGTAGGGATGCAAAAGGTCAGCCAGTCAAGTTGGAAACTTATCGTCTTGCGGAAAATGAAGCGGATTTTTGGGCGAAGGCGGCAAATCCGAGAAAGGTTACAGAAGAGCAAGGGGAACAGTTCACTGAGTATTTAAAGCGGGTAATGCTTCATGCAGCGACAATTACCTCACCGCAGGATGTAGCTTGGTTTTTAGCTTCTTATGCTAGAGATGCAAAAGCACGAATTGAAAAAACGGATTTGCCTACTTTAGCTAATGTTCGCAAAGCGTTAGAGGAAGTACTAGGCATCGGTTTTAATGAGGAGAAAGGAAAACGTTTCTTTAAATCCACACTCATCCAAACACTGTTCTATGGCATTTTTTCAGCTTGGGTGTTGTGGCACAAGCAAGGCGAAGAGGGTAAGTTTGATTGGCGCACAGCAGGTCACTATTTGCGAGTACCAATGATTCAGGCGCTGTTTGACAAGATGGCTACCCCCCAGAACTTGCGGCGACTGGATTTAGTTGAGGTGTTGGATTGGACAGGAAATGCTCTCAATAGGGTAGACCGCGAATCGTTTTTCTCAAAATTTGATGAGGGACAAGCTGTCCAGTATTTCTATGAGCCGTTCTTGAAAGCATTCGATCCAGAATTGCGAAAAGAGTTGGGGGTTTGGTATACGCCACCAGAGATTGTGCAATATATGGTTGCCCGTGTAGATACAGTGTTGCGCGAAGAATTAGGAATTGAGGATGGATTAGCAAATGAGAACGTATATATTCTTGATCCCTGTTGTGGGACGGGAGCATATTTGGTAGAGGTGATCAAACGGATTCATGCCACGTTGCAAGAAAAAGGGATGGATTCTTTAATTGGTTTTGATTTAAAGAAAGCCGCTATTAACCGAGTGTTTGGTTTTGAACTTCTCACGGCTCCATTTGTAGTGGCACACTTGCAATTAGGGTTACTATTGCAAAATTTGGGTGTGCCGTTAGTAGATGAGAAAGAACGGGTTGGAGTCTATCTCACAAATGCGTTGACCGGTTGGGAACCGCCCCAAGAGTTGCTAATTGCTTCAGCAGAATTAGGTCGTCGAGTGGCTGCTTTGCTAGATCCCGAAAATTTAGTTACAGGTGTCACTTCGGGAAAGATTTGTCCTGAACTACAAGTAATAGCAATAATTTCCCGTGTTACTGAAGGCAATTGGAACCCAGAGAAGGACTTTGCTCTCACCGCAGGTTGGGGTCATACAGGCCAAAATAATGTCACCATGCCTGGAAAAGGCAGACTTACAGAACGCCAATACACCTCTGAAGAACAAAGTGCGATGGGTGAAGCCATTCACCAGCTTGGTAAAAAGACTTGCGATATTTACCTAAATGACATTGCCTACTGGCAAAACATTCCTGCCAGAGTTTGGGACTATACAATCGGCGGATATCAGGTTATTAAAAAATGGCTCAGTTACCGTGAAAAACCTTTATTAGGTCGTCCGCTAAAAGTCGAAGAAGTCCGTGAGGTGACAAACATTGTACGACGGATTGCTGCAATTTTAATGCTAAAACCTGATTTAGATACTAATTATGAAAAAGTCAAGCAATCAACTTATACTTGGCCGAAATAAAAAAGTTAAGGAAGTACGAATATAACCTATGTATTATCTATTACGGTGTACACACAAGAAAGCGGAATTTATAGTTTAGTTTTGTTAAAAGTAGCGATCGCACCCCGACCCTCATCATCCAAACTCAGATATAGAAGAAGCAAGTAAAATTAATAAAATGGTAGAACAAAATTTTCAACTGGAACATCCGCCGATAGCTTCATCAGATGGTTTTGAAAACCTGTCAACTATCATTCAGTTCAGCGAGATATCCAAATTAAAGGAATTTTCTTTTGACCCTGATGCTCTTCCTATTTGGGAACTAGTAGCTAAAATTTCTGCTCAAGTCCCTGATGAGGAATGGCAAAAACTACCAACTGATTTAGCTAAGAGATTTGATTATTACCAAAAATCGTCATATAATCAGCATCATTCAGCGCTTGAACTCGAAAGTTGGACTTCAAAACACGAAGTTTCAACCTCCGAACACCAAGATCCGAGCAAAAAGCTCGAAACTTCACCTTCAAAACACCAACGTTGCACCTCTGAACTCGAAATTTCACCTTCCGAACCTGAAACTTCCCCTTCCGAACTCGAATATCGGACTTCAGATGTCAAAGTACCGAGTAAAAAACTCGGAATGTGAGTTACAAGAGATATAGCTTACTGGCATAAGGGTTAGACAATGAGTGAAACTCAAACTCGTTTACCTACAGATATATGGATTTCTGCTTCTTGGCAACAATATTTACAAACACTTGCCGACTTGCTGAACCATCAAGGGAAAAGTTATTACTACAAAGGACACATGAGGCTAGAAATGCCACCAGTTAGCTTTGATCATGGTCAAGACCACGTAGTAATTATTTTTGCTGTGACTCTATTTGCCACACTTAAAGGGATTTTAGCCACAGGTTTAGATACTACCACTTTTCGTAAAACGGGTGTACAGGATTGTCAGCCTGATGTGGCGTACTATCTCAGAGAACGCGCCCGAACTATCCCAACTGGTACAGGAATTGTCAACCTTGATCGCTACCCTGCACCAAATTTAGTCATTGAGATTGCGAAAACATCTCTACTGGATGACTTGGGTACAAAGCGAAGTCTCTACGAAGAATTAGGCGTTACTGAATACTGGGTAGTAGATGTGCAGAATGCCCAAATCATTGCATACACTATGGCAGACCAAGGTAGTAAACGTATTCAAGAATCGCAGGTTTTACCGGGATTGGTAATTGCAATTTTAGAAGAAGCCTTACGCCGTAGCCGTGAAACGAGTCAATCTGAAATCGGAACTTGGTTATTGAGCCAGTTTCAGCAAAACGAGGG
>JBBSOP010000234.1:0-7558 GCA_038259655.1 Chroococcales cyanobacterium | reverse complement strand
CAACAGCCCAAACAACTAACTGGGGATTCTTAATAACCGCACCTTAGCGGACGGAGACTACGACTAAGACAAAGATTAAAATCCCTTAACACTCCGTTACAATAAGGACATAGAGAGAAGTAAATGCAAAACTCTCGCAACTGAAATCAAAGGTGTACGACATGAATGGCACAATTCGCGTTGGTAATCTCTTCGGGATTCCCTTCTATATCCATCCATCGTGGTTTTTAGTTCTAGGCTTAGTAGCTTGGAGTTATAGCAGTGGGCTGGCGGCACAATTTCCTCAATTAGCTGGGGGAGTAGCCTTGCTACTGGGATTGATGACAGCGTTGTTATTGTTTGCCTCTGTCGTCGCCCACGAGTTAGGACATAGCTTTGTAGCGATTCGTCAAGGAATTGATGTGAAATCGATCACATTATTTATATTTGGCGGTTTAGCAAGCTTAGAAAAAGAATCAAAAACCCCAGCAGAAGCTTTTTGGGTAGCGATCGCCGGGCCTTTAGTGAGTCTATTATTGAGTGGAGTCATTACAGGCATTGGTATTGCTAGTGCTGCATCCGGTCTTTTAGCTGCCATCCTGGGTGTTTTAGCTACTGTTAACTTAGCATTAGCACTATTTAATTTGATTCCTGGCTTACCTTTAGATGGCGGTAATATCCTCAAAGCCATTGTTTGGAAGATTACAGGCAATCCTTACAAAGGTGTGACTTTTGCTAGTCGAGTTGGACAAGTATTTGGTTGGGTAGCGATCGCTTCTGGTTTACTACCACTCTTATTCTTTGGCAGCTTCGCTAACTTTTGGAACTTGTTAATTGGTTTCTTCTTATTGCAAAATGCTGGCAATGCAGCTCAATACGCCAGAGTCCAAGAAAAACTTACAGGTTTGACAGCAGCAGATGCTGTCACACTCAACAGTCCAATTGTATCTGCGGATCTGAGCCTGAGAGAATTTGCTGATGCCCAAATTACGAGTCCAAAAGACTGGCGGCAGTTCTTAGTCACAGACGATGACGGACAATTAGTAGGTGCGATCGCTATTGATGATTTACGAAATATTTCTCCAACCATCTGGAAAGAGACTCCAGTTAGAGAAGTTATGCGAGCGATCGCTCAATCGACTACAGTAAAATCAGATCAACCCCTGTTAGAAGTAGTACAGCTACTCGAACAACAAAAGTTATCTGCTTTACCTGTAATTCGTGACAACGGTGTTTTAGTTGGAATCTTAGAAAAAGCTGCGGTTATCCAACTATTGCAAAATAGATATCAACCTAACCCTGCATAAGTTATCTGAACTCAAAAAGATTCCTTATTAAATCTCCCTCACATTGCTGAGGGAGTTTTTTTGCATCAAATACCCTTAAAACTAAAATCTATTACATTTTACAAACAAAGTAGGAAAACCGTACTTGAGATTAGATGTTTTCTGCACCATTTATCTTAGTTGAGCTAGATATAATTAAAGGGCGGCTTAAGTGATGCTGTTGTTAAAAAAAATCGAAACAGCATTAGTAGGAGAGCAAAAATATGACAAATCAATTGAAAACAGCTGCTTTGTTAGCTGCGCTGAGTGGTCTTTTGATTGCCATTAGTTATTGGATAATAGGCGGGACTGGTGGTTTAATTATAGGAATTGGTTTAGCAGCAGTAACCAATATATTTTCTTGGTATCAATCAGATAAGATTGCCCTGGGAGTTTACCGCGCCCAACCTGTAAATCAAGCACAAGCGCCGGAACTTTATCGCATCGTGCAGAGACTGAGCGATCGCGCTAATATCCCGATGCCAGGAATTTACATTGTTCCTAGCCAAAATGCTAACGCTTTTGCGACAGGACGCGATCCAGAACACGCGGCTGTAGCTGTCACCGAGGGCATTTTAAATATCTTGCAAGAAGATGAATTAGAAGGCGTTATTGCTCATGAATTTACCCACATTATTAATCGTGACACCTTAACCCAAGCCGTTGCTGCTACAGTTGCTGGTGCTGTTTCATTTCTGGCACAAATGCTAAGTTACAGTCTGTGGTTTGGTGGTGCAGGATCACGAGATAATAATAGAGGTGGCAATCCTTTAGGGATATTGTTAACAGTAATTCTTGCACCATTAGCCGCCACAGTTATTCAGTTAGCAATCTCGCGCACACGGGAATTTTCGGCTGATGCTGGGGCCGCTAGATTAACTGGTAATCCCCGCGCCTTAGCTAGGGCTTTGCAAAGATTAGAAGCGACCGCGCGACAAATGCCTTTGAATGCTAACCCAGCCTTTGAGCCATTATTAATTATTCATCCCATCTCTGGGCAATTTATGGGTAACTTGTTCTCTAGTCACCCTCCTACCGAAGTCAGAATTGAAGAATTGCTGAAATTAGAGCAACAACTACCGACAACAGCTTACTAAATATTTAATAGATCAACCAAAGGTGCAGATCCAATAGAAAATCTTGTAACTGAAGGAAGTTTTAACTATGACTGATCACAATATGGAACCCCTAGTAATAGTAGAAATTAGTTCTCAAACCAACGAAATGGTAGAAACCGAAATGGTTGGCGAAACAGATGAAGTCAAGCGCGAAACTAAGGCATTAATTGAAGCTCTGAAAAGACGCGCCCAGGCTGAGGCGGAGTCAGCAGGTACTCTTACTCGTGAAACCTATTTAAATGCTGTGCGTCAAGCCAGGGAAGCAGTTGAAAGAGAAAAACTCATTGAACGCGATCGCCTAGAACATTCTTGGGCTGTCATGCAAAATGAAACCGAGAGAAATTGGCATTTGTTAATGAAAGAAGTTACCGATTTTAGCGATCGCTTGCAAAAGGCCGCTAAAGCTGCTTGGGAAGCTTTTAACGCTCCTCACTAAGTCTATAGAAAATTAAGAGACTCAGAACCCCGACTTCTTTAAGAAGTCGGGGTTCTTGTTGTTCATATCTCATACATTTGTTTATGTTTGGCTAAAAGCTGGAGATATTTCTCATTTGTCTTGGCTTGTATCCATTTGGCTTTAAATATTGCTGCTGATTCGGCTTTGATTGGATCTACTTCGTAAGGTAAAACTTCTTTTTTATCACCTGTATCTGGTGAAGTTTTTTTATATTTTCTGCCACTTTTATGATTAGCATAACGACGGGAGCGAGTATAACCCATTTGGATAAATTTCCTTGCCATATCTGCACCAACAAAATCATCTTGTGCTAAATAGTCAAGAAACAAATCATAGATTTTTTCACTAGACTCTTTAGCAATATCAGGAGTTTTGAATCGCCAATAAGGCAAAATTTCTGACTTGTATGGTTCTACTAAAAGTACACCCTGTTCACCTTTGCCGATACGATAAAGTTCAGGATGCTGGCGAAAATCAATATTTTGAAAGTCTAAAGAATAATCAAAAGACATGGTAGATTTTTATTATGAAGAATAGACTTTTCCCAAAAGTTTAACTTCCACCCATATAGGTAAATTTTATTTAACCATGCTATCTAGCACTACCCCCATAAACAGTGTTCTTGCACCAGGAAATCTGCGTAAGATACATCACATTGCTATTAACGTCCAAGACATGCAAGCTTCTCGCTACTTTTACGGTACTATTTTGGGTTTGCATGAACTTTCTGGCGATGAAGTACCTGCTACTTTGGTTGAACTCGTTACAGCAGGGAAAGTTGCTAACTTCGTTACTCCCGATGGAACAATTTTAGATTTATTTTGGACACCTGACTTAACACCACCAAATCCAAATCCAGAAAAGAGTTTTACTAGAGCATATCATCTGGCTTTTGATATAGATCCGCAGTTATTTGAGCAAGCAGTGGCAGTAATTAGAGAAAATAAAATTGCGATCGCTCATGGCCCAGTTACCCGTCCTACTGGTAAAGGTGTATACTTTTACGATCCCGATGGCTTCATGATTGAGATTCGATGCGATCCAATGTAGATGTCTTTTCAAGAATTATGACAATTATGGATTATTAAAAGAGATTTCTATGGTGTCTGGATTTATAGACTTCAGCAGTTAATCGTGACAAAAACAGAACCAAGCGTTGTCCAAAGGACTAAAATTTGGATGGTAGCTTCCAAAATTAATGTGTGTAACACTAAGGAGCTACTTTAAGCTATTTTTTAACGAGAGGTCAGGGCAATGGCTATCGCCACCATTAATCCCGCCACTGGGGAGACACTCAGAACCTTTGAGCCACTCAATGATACAGAAATTGCCGCTAAACTAGATTTAGCTGGTAAAACTTTTGAACACTACCGCAAGACTAGTTTTTCTGAGCGATCGCAATGGCTGCAAAAAGCCGCTGACATCTTAGAGCAAGAAAAAGCAGACTTTGCCAAAATCATGACTCTAGAAATGGGCAAGCCTTTGAAAGCGGCAGTCTCAGAAGTAGAAAAATGCGCCCTCGTTTGTCGTTACTATGCCGAAAATGCTGCTGGTTTTCTGGCTGATGCCAGTGTAAATACAGATGCCAGTCATAGTTTTATCCGCTACCAGCCATTAGGTGTAATTCTCGCAGTCATGCCGTGGAATTTTCCCTTTTGGCAAGTGTTCCGTTTTGCTGCGCCGACATTAATGGCAGGAAATGTTGGCTTACTGAAACATGCTTCTAATGTGCCGCAGTGCGCTTTGGCAATTGAAGACATTATCCGACGGGCAGGTTTTCCCCAAGGTGGATTTCAAACTTTGTTAATCGGTGCTGCTAAAGTTGCCGATTTAATGACTGATGACCGAGTTAAAGCAGCCACCTTGACAGGAAGCGAACCAGCCGGTGCTTCTTTAGCTGCTGCTGCTGGTAAACAAATCAAAAAAACCGTTCTGGAATTGGGAGGAAGTGACCCTTTTATTGTGTTAGCAAGTGCTGACTTAGAAGCAGCAGTTGTCACAGCTACTACAGCAAGGATGTTAAATAACGGGCAATCTTGTATAGCAGCGAAACGTTTTATTGTTGAAGAAGCGATCGCTGATCAATTTGAAAAATTGCTTTTAAATAAATTTCTGGCGCTGAAAGTTGGCGATCCCATGCAACCAGACACCGATTTAGGGCCACTAGCAACTCCTGATATTCTTCAGGATTTAGACCAACAAGTGCAATCTGCGGTTAAGAGTGGGGGTAAAGTCCTCACAGGTGGGCATCCTTTAGCAGATCGTCCTGGGAACTTTTATCCTGCAACCATCATCACAGATATTCCCTGTGATAGTGCCATTGCCCAAGAGGAATTTTTTGGCCCAGTAGCGCTGTTATTTCGAGTTACGGATATTGATGCTGCTATTAAACTCGCTAATGCTACACCCTTTGGTTTGGGTGCAAGCGCTTGGACAACCAATAACCAAGAATGCGATCGCCTAGTCGAAGAAATCGAAGCAGGCGCAGTATTTATCAACAGCATGGTTAAATCCGATCCAAGATTGCCCTTTGGCGGCATTAAGCGTTCTGGATACGGCAGAGAGTTGAGTATTCAGGGCATACATGAATTTGTAAATGTTAAGACTGTGTGGGTTAAGTAATTGGGCATAGGGCATGGGGCATTGAGCATGGTTGGTATTCTCTTTATCTTCCCCTGCGCCCCCTGCCTCCCCTGCCTTTTTTAGCCCCTAGTCCCTAGTTATCGCTAGTGAGAAAATCAAATGAATACAGCAGATCTACTAGTACAGTGTTTGGAAAATGAAGGGGTGCAATATGTATTTGGACTCCCTGGCGAAGAAAATTTGCATGTTTTAGAAGCACTAAAACATTCTTCGATTCAATTTATTACTACTCGTCATGAACAGGGTGCAGCGTTCATGGCGGATGTTTACGGTCGTCTTACAGGTAAAGCCGGAGTGTGTCTTTCCACTCTTGGACCTGGAGCCACAAACTTGATGACTGGGGTTGCGGATGCTAACCTCGATGGTGCGCCTTTAGTGGCGATTACGGGGCAGGTGGGAACAGATCGGATGCACATCGAATCTCACCAATACTTAGATTTGGTAGCGATGTTTGCCCCCGTGACTAAGTGGAATAAGCAAATTGTACGACCGAGTATTACACCAGAAGTTGTGCGGAAAGCATTCAAGCGATCGCAAAGTGAAAAGCCAGGTGCAGTACACATCGATTTACCAGAAAATATTGCTGCTATGCCTGTAGAAGGGAAACCTTTGCGTAAGGATAATAGCGAAAAAACCTATGCATCTTTTGCTAGTATTCGCGCAGCATCAGCGGCAATTTCCCAGGCAATTAACCCATTAATCTTAGTAGGTAATGGAGCAATTCGCGCTCAAGCTAGTGATGCAGTGACGCAATTTGCTACCCAAATGAATATTCCTGTTGCTAATACTTTTATGGGCAAAGGAATTATTCCTTATACTCATCAATTAGCTTTGTGGTCAGTAGGTTTACAGCAAAGAGACTTTATTACCTGTGGTTTTGATAATACAGATTTAGTAATTGCTATTGGCTATGATTTAATTGAATTTTCCCCGAAAAAATGGAATCCTGACGGCAAAATTCCCATAGTGCATATTGGGTTAAGTCCAGCAGAAATTGATAGTAGTTATATTCCCGATGCAGAAGTAGTGGGAGATATCTCTGATTCTCTCTATGAAATTTTAAAATTAGCAGATCGCCATGCTAAATCCAATCCTTATGCAATTAGCTTAAGACCAAACATTCGTGCTAATTACGAAGAACACGCTCATGATGATGGCTTTCCCATTAAACCGCAAAAGTTAATTTACGATTTGCGGCAGGTAATGGGGCCAGATGATATTGTCATCTCTGATGTGGGCGCTCATAAAATGTGGATTGCCCGTCATTATCATTGTCATAGTCCTAATACTTGCATTATTTCTAATGGCTTTGCCGCGATGGGTATTGCGATTCCTGGGGCTTTAGCGGCAAAACTTGTTCATCCTAACCGTAAAGTCGTTGCTGTAACTGGCGATGGTGGTTTTATGATGAATTGCCAAGAATTAGAAACTGCCTTGCGTGTTGGTACTCCTTTTGTCACTTTGATTTTCAATGATGGTGGCTACGGTTTAATTGAATGGAAACAAGAAAATCAATTTGGTAAAGGAAACTCATCATTTGTGCATTTTGGCAATCCTGATTTTGTCAAATTAGCTGAAAGTATGGGTTTAAAAGGCTATCGCGTCGAATCTGCCACTGATTTAATACCTATACTTAAAGAAGCCCTCGCTCAAGATGTACCTGCTGTCATCGATTGTCCGGTAGACTACCGCGAAAACCACCGTTTTACGCAAAAAGCTGACGAGTTAAGTTGTGAAGTGTAGTCTATAGAAGAAAGCAGGGAAAGCAAACCTCATACTTAAAAGCAGTATTTTCTTACTAGGGCTAGATGTAGCAAGCTAGCCCTTTCAAGGTGGGTAAAATAACGTGAGTTCAACGGCTTTAAAAACCCCGCTTCCATTTCTCTCCCCCACGGTAGGCTACGGTGTACACACAAGTCTTAAAATTCTCCCTAGTACTTGGTTTGGTCATCTAGCTTTAGGTTGTGCGATCGCTCCAGAAGCCTGTCATTACGTAAAGCCTACGGCATAGCTGCGCTTAGCGCGTAGCGTCTCGT